>JAHLWJ010000011.1 GCA_019057975.1 Promethearchaeota archaeon
GTGAAAGAACAAGAATATCAGGAAATGATAAAACGCTGTCTCCGCTGCTCAATATGTAAGTGGATTCCGCAACTACAAATTAAAAGTCAAAAATATGCTACTATTTGTCCATCTATAGATCTATTTAATTATCATGTATATAGTGGAGGTGGACGTATTATTTTAGCTCTTGCTTTAGAAATGGGACGAATTCAACCCTCCGAAGAATTACGGGATATAGTATATAGATGTACTGAATGTGGGGGTTGTGCGGTATCTTGTAAGTTTTTAAACACTTTAGAACCACTTGAAATTATAATCAAACTCAGAGAAAAGCTAGTTTCTTTGGGCTATGGACCAATGCCAAAACAACAACAATATATTGAAGCTGTGAAGAATAATCATAATCCATATAATGAACCTCATGAAAAAAGAATAGATTGGCTCCCAAAAGATATAAAGATTGATCCTAATGCAAAAACACTATATTTTGTAGGATGCACTTCTTCTTACAGGAGAAAAGAAATAGCAATTGCGACTGCTCGTGTATTGAATGCTGCTAATTATTCATTTAAAATTCTTGATGGTAATGAATTTTGTTGTGGAAGTCCTGTTCTAAGAACTGGGGATAGAGATTCATTTATAGGACAATTAAACAAGAACATTGATATTATTGAAAAGGAAGGAATTGAAACTGTTGTTTTTAGTTGTGCAGGTTGTTATAATACCTTTAAAGTAGATTATCCTTTAGAAAGAGATTATAATTTTAAAGTATTTCACACTACTGAATTGTGTAATGATTTAATCTCAAGTTCTAAATTAAAATTAAATAACCAAGTTCCTTATACCGTGACATACCACGATCCTTGTCATTTAGGGCGTAATTCGGAAAAATATGATAGATGGGATGGAGATGTTTTAGAATTAATGCCTCTAATATCCATTAATATACCTGAAAAACCTAAAAGATGTGGAACAAATGGAATTTATGAAGTTCCAAGAGAAGTGTTAAGGAAAATACCGGGGCTAAAATTTGTTGAAATGGAAAGGAACAAAGAATTTTCATATTGTTGCGGTGCTGGGGGTGGTGTAAAATCAGCATTTCCAGAGTTTGCCACTAAGACAGCAGTAACTCGGATTGAAGAAGCCGAAGATACTGGCGCAGAAATAATAGCTTCCGCATGTCCTTTTTGTTCAACAAATTTAAAAGATGGGATAAACGAAAGAGGTTCTAGTTTAAGATTTTATGATATAAGTGAGTTATTATTAATGGCACTTGATTCACCACCTAAAACTGTTAAAGAATCATCAACGGAGGTTACATGAATGGTCCTGGAGAAAGAAATTCTTAAAGAATTTGAAGCAGTTGTTGGTGTGGAAAATGTTGATGATGGTGATGTTATAACTAATGTTTATGCCTATAATTGGTGTATGGAAATTTTTAATTATATAGATGGTAAAGAATCTATTCCATTCTCCCCGATACCTAAAGCGGTTGTCTTACCATCATCTACAGAAGAAGTCCAAAACATAGTAAAATTATGCAATAAGTATAATATAATTTTTAAAGCACAGTCTACCGGCCTTGGACCTTGGAATCAGCCTTCATCTGATAATTCTATCATTATAGATCTACGTCGTATGAATAAAATTGTTAAAATTGATGAGAAAAACCTCTATGCTGTTATTGAACCATATGTGAGCGGGGCCCAGCTTCAAGTTGAAATAATGAAATATGGCCTTAATTGCCATATGCCCGGAGCAGGTCCAATGGTTTCTCCATTAGCTAGCGCTACGAGCATGAATGGTCCAGGGTTTACATCTCCTTCTACAGGACATAGTGCAAGGAACGTCTTAGCTGTAGAATGGGTATTACCAGATGGTGAGATTATGAGACTAGGGTCTTATGGGCTAAAAAATAATCCTGATTGGTTCCATGGAGATGGTCCTGGTCCATCATTACGAGGTATCATGAGAGGATGGGCGGGCACAAAATCTGGGCTCGGAGTTTTTACTAAAGTTGCGGTAAAGCTGTTTCCGTATCCTTGTAAAACAGATTTTAAGGTTAAAGGATATTCCCCTAACTATGATTTTGAAATCCCAGATTTTATGAAATTATACGTTATGGATTGTGGGAATTTTAAGAAACTCGAATCTACAATATTGAGTGTTGAAGAAGAAGAAATTTCATTTATGTGTAGTTATTTATCTGGTTTTGCGGTTATGGCAATATTTTCCAATTCAATTGAAAGTTTAATGGATAAAATGGCAATAGGAAGGATGAAAACTCCGTTAGTTGTATTAATAGTTGCTCGTACAAAACGAGAATTTGAATATAAACAGAAAGTGATGGATCTCTTACTAAAAGAATTAAACTTAAAAAATATTATCGGAAAAATTTATACCCCCAATCCAATATTTTATGCTGAAGCCCTTCGTTCAAATTTGGGATTACATGGTTTTATCGCAACAGGAGGCTTTCAATCTTCAAAGGGAGTTGCTGATACAGCAGCCGTATGCCTTCGAAGCACAAAATCAAATATCTCTTTAAAACAGGAGTATATTAAGAAAGGAGTAATTGCTAACGATTTTGGAGAGGGTACATGGATGACTTCATACGAATCAGGGCATTATTTTCATATGGAATCCCCGACGATGTTTGATCAAACCGATGAACAAAGTGTTGAAGGAATGGCTGAATATATGGAAAGAAGTAATCAATTGGATTTACTCAAACATCTTGGTGCTCCTTTTTTTGTTGAGGGAACCCGAATGCATGAGCTTTTTGGACCCCATATGTCAAATTATCATATATGGTTAAGAAAAATTAAAGAAGTATTTGACCCAAATAATATTTCGGATTCAGGATTTTATATTTCACCACAAAACAAATAAAAACAATGAGATTAAGAGCATTAGCATGGTAGAATCAAACCAAGAAAATAAAAAAATAAGGGGTTTTGCAGTCCTGATCAATAGCATCCTAACACCTCTAAATGAAAATAAGAAGTTTCAAGAAAAATTTGGAAACGTCTATGCTAAAATTCTTTTAAATGCTTCAAACTTAAACCATGCAGCAATTATTATAATTGATAAGGGAATACTGAGGGTTGAAAGCATTCCAAATAAACCAAAAGAGAATTTGAAAAAGCGAAAGGTAGGATGGAACGCATTTTTAGAGATGGATACTCAAACTTTTCTTGCTCTTGCTATGAATCGGCTTTCACTAATTGGGGTAGCGAAAAAATGGATAAGCCGTAGGGTAAAAATGCGTGGGATAAGAAAATTGCTTATTTTATTAAAGATTTTTAGATTTTTAGCAAATTATGAAGAATAAATAATATATTAAAAAGATTAATTATGAGTACAAAAATTAAAGAAACTTGGTTAGGACCGGGCAGAAAGGATGGCCAAATTAAACCAATCACACCTAAAGATGATGCCTTACACATCGATATGAAAGGGAAAGGAACTAGAGAATGGTGGTATTTTGATGCCCGTCTTGATAATGGATATACAGTAGTAGGATTTTTTCGAGCAAAACATGAACGAACTGGTAAAACTGGCGTAGAAATTACGATTTATAAACCCGATGGGAAGAAAATCCAGAACGTAATTGATTATTCTCATTCTGATCTTAGAGCGTCTCGAGAAATACCTGATGTGAAAATTGGTAATAATTATATTAAAGTTGATTTTTCGAACAAAGATTTACCAATCTACGAAATTTTCCTAGATGAAGGTGAATACGGGCTTCATTTAAAATACACAGCTACAGTTCATGGCTGGAAGCCCGGAAACGGATATATTGAATTTGGAAAGTCAAATCAATTTGGTTGGGTTATAGCTCTGCCTCGAGCAGACGTTGAAGGAACTATTAAAGTTAACGGTGAAGATATCCAAGTAAAAGGCATTGGATATCATGATCATAATTGGTTAAATTTTAATTTTGCTTTGATAATTGATTATTGGTACTGGGGACGGATATACAGCGATAATTTTACAGTTATTTTTGCTTACATTAAATGCAATAAAAGAATGGATAATTATCCAATACAAGTTCTCATGATTGCTAAAAATGAGAACGTATTCCTTAGTACAGGTGAATATGAAATGTTTCAAGATGATTTTGAATATAATGAAAAAGCTGGAAATAAATATCCGAAAGTTTTAAAGTTAAATTTTGGCAACGGTAATGAAATTATCCTTAACGTTCAAGATATTATTGACTCTGATAATTTACTTTATGAATTAGGTTCTATTACACGTTTCTTAGCGAAAAATCTCTTGAAATTAAAACCAGGATATTTTCGATTAAATTCTAAATTTCAACTCAACTTACAAATTGATGGGAAAACTCACGTAGAAAAAGGAACCACGCTTCACGAGATGGTTATCACTAAATAAAAATATATTGAAATTCTACTTTTTTACTTCCAATGCTTTTTTTGGGAATAATCGTTCTATCAATTTTACGCTATGAGTATCCATATCATATTCTACTAAACCTACTTTAGCAAGTTCTTGCACTGAATGTAGCACAAAAGCACCACCGATACCTAGTGTTGTTTTTAACTCATCTCTTGTCATTACTTCTTTGTCACCATGTAATGTAAGGAGAATCCTGTAATGAGCTTGCCCGCTCCAGATCTCCGAAACTAATACCGAATAGATTGAAAGCAAGGCACGAACTCTCTCAAAGTTATATTCTGCGTTTTCTGCTTCTTCAGCTGCTGTCATAAACTTTGATAATTCCACCTTCACTTTTTGATATTCATCAAGCAATTTCATCTGTTCTTCTGTAAGTGAGCCTATTTGTTGATCTTTTTCTTGTTTTTCAAGTTCAAGTTTCCTAGTTCCTTCTTCTAGCGTTTTCTTATCTATTTCTAATTGTTGTTTTTCGGTTTCTAAAGAGCTCTTTTCTTGCTCTAAGAATATTTTTTCTTTTTCGAGTTTTTCTTTCTCATTACTAAGCTCTACTTTATCACTCTCGAGGGTTAATAAGGCAGTTCTAGAAGTTTCTAAGACCTCAATAAATTCTTTAAAACTAGATTCAGCCGCTTGAATGGTCTTATCAAGAGTGCTTAAGGTTTTTTCTTCATCTTCCATTGGAATCACAATTTATTTTTATTAATTATTTCTAATATATTTATGTAATTTAAAGATTTTTTAATCTGTGAATGAAGAAGATAGGAGTCATTAAAAACAAAGTTAATTCTTGAAGTTTTTATTTTACATTTGCTTCATTACTTCATCATCATATTAGTTTAATTATATTTTACTATTGAAGATTTAAACTTTAAATGATTTATCTTTAACAATTTAATATTATCGATTTTCGATATCAAAAAGGATGCTTAAAATAATATTATGTCTATAACCCCTAGCGAAGGAGAAAAGGAAACTTTTAAATGGATTAATAAGCAGGGAATAATGTGGAAGTTTAAATTCTATGGTTTCTTTAAGAATCTCAAGTTTTTTGAACCCTATTTGCTGTTAATCTTTTTAGCATGGGAGATCAACCTATTCCAAATCGGTTTATTAATTGCTATTCAAGAAGCATTTACTTTTATTTTCGAGATCCCGTCAGGAATGATTGCTGATATAAGGGGTAAAAAAACCGAATTATTATTTTGTTTTGTTTTTTATATTCTCTCTTTTTTCTTTTATTTTTTGGGACCTGATTACTTTATATTAATGATTGGAGCTATGTTTTTCGGTTTAGGTGAAGCTTTCCGTTCAGGAACACATAAAGCGATGGAAATGCAGTGGATGGAAAAAAATGGAATTCTAAAATATAAATCGTATGTCTATGGCACCACAAGGTCCTATAGTTTATATGGTTCGGCTATTTCAAGTGTTTTAGCTATAATCTTTATATTAAATATCCCCGCAAATAGATGGATCTTCATTTTAACCATTATTCCTTATATCATTGATTTTATTCTTATTAGTACTTACCCAAAATATATGAATGAGCACTCACCTAAGAAAGGAAGCTATTGGAAAGACCTTACTGGAGCATTTAAGGGTATAAAGATTGTGATTACAGACCGTAAGCTTAGAAAGGGCCTAATATCTAATTCTACATATGACGGTATTTTCAAATCTCTTAAAGATTATATACAACCTATAATGAAATTATTCATAGTTGTTTTATTAATAGATTTAGCAATTACTAGCTCACCTGAAGAGGAAGAATTCTATTTAACCTTAATGGTTGGTTTAATATATGCTTCATTTTATTTGGTTTCATCCTTTTCGTCGAAAAGAGCCTATTTTGTATTAAAAAAAGTAAAATCTTCTAAGTATGCGATGGATACTATATTTTTTATATTCGCAATTTTAATTTTTTGTGAGGCACTCTTAATTTGGTTTCAAATACCACTTTTAATAATAATTATTTACTTAATTATTTATGTTATATATAATCTCAGAAGACCAATTGGTGTGGATTACTTAGGAGATATAATGGAAAAAGATCAGAGAGCAACAATATTGAGCGTGGAAGCGTTGCTAAGATCACTTTTAGTTATCATTTTCGCCCCTCTATTCGGTTTTATAGCTGAGGTATTTTCAATTGAGGTATTATTTCTTTGGCTAGCAGTATTTATGATATTTTTAAATCTTTTAATTCTACGAGGTTCATAAACAGAAGAAGATATTAATTATTTCTCTATCCATAGTTGTGCTAAATGAATAATAACTTCACTTGCCTTTTGTAATGCTAATGTTGGTATATGTTCCTTTCTTGAATGAAACAATAATCCCCCAGAGAAAAGGTTAGGGGTAAGCACACCCATAGCACTCAATTTACTGCCGTCAGTACCACCCCTGATAGGATGCATTATTGGGTCTAATCCTGAATTTTCAATCGCCTGCTTAGCTAAATCAATTATGATAGGTTTTTTTTCTAAAAACTTAATCATATTTTGGTATTGATGCAAGAAATCTAATTGGATTTCTAATCCTAGATATCTGATCTCATATGCCACTTTTAATTTTTTAATATAATCCATCCGTTTGTGATTATTTTTTTCATTAAAATCTCTAATTATTACTTTTGCTGTTGCTTCTTCTGCAATTCCTTGAAGCTTTGTTAAATGATAAAACCCTTCTCTTTTTTCTGTATGTTGTGGTGATTCAGCTTCAGGGAGCTCACTAAAAAATCTGCTTGCGATTTGTATTGCATTAATCATCTTATTTTTTGCATACCCTGGATGAACACTTAACCCCTTAAATTTGAATGTCGCCCGCCAAGCATCGAAACATTCATATTCTAATTCTCCCATTTCTCCTCCATCAACAGTATAACATATTTTTGGAAGCCTTTTTTCATCTACTTTAGTTATTCCCAATCCAGTCTCTTCGTCAGGAGAAAAACATACAAATATTGGTCCATGTTTTAATTCAGGATATTTGTGCCAAGCAGCACATGCTGCCATAATTTCTGCAATCCCTGCTTTATCATCTGCACCTAATAAGGTGTCTCCCTCAGATGTTATAATATCAAGACCAATATATTTTTCTAATGCTGGAGAATCATCAAAATGCAATTTTAATCCTTTATCTTGGGCAAATTTTATGACACTACCATCATAATTTTGGTGAATAACAGGTTTTACATTTTTACCACTTACAGCATCAGAAGTATCTAAATGAGCTAATAAACCAATTGCTGTTTTCTTTTCAAATCCTTCACTTGGTGGTAAACATGCATATACAAACCCATATTCATCATGAATTACATCTTCCAGATTTAGTGCTTTTAGTTCCTCAACCAATAATTTTCCTAAATCAAATTGGTTTTTTGTAGTAGGGACTGTTTCTCCATTTTGATCTGAGGTGGTCCAAACTTTTACGTATCTTAAAAATCGTTCTACAGCATCATTGAATAAAAATTCTTGTATCTCTTTTGAAAGTTCCATATTGTTGAAAATTAATCTTAAATTTTAAATTTAAACAATATTTTAAGATGATACGATAATTCCATAACATTCACTTTCCCTTAAATATTGGTTCTCGTTTCTCAAGAAAGGATTTATTACCCTCCCCGTAATCGTGTGTTTTCATGTTCTCACTAAATAATTTGAATTCATTTTGTAAAGAACTAGTAAGATTATTATTATATGAATAGTTTATCATCGCTTTATTATAACCGAGACATATTGTTGGCATTTCTGCAATTTTTTGTATGAATTCTTTTGATTTTGCACTGAATTCAGAAGCAGGAAAAACTTTATTTACTAATCCCATTTTGAGAGCTTCCTTTGCATCTAAATGTCGTCCTGTAAATATTATTTCTGTTGCCTGTGCAAAACCTATTATTCTAGGAAGAAACCAACTTGCACCATGCAACATACAAATCGCTCTCGATGTTCTGTGGTCTCCCATTTCTAGATTATCCGCTGCTAATCGAAAATCACAAGCAAGTGCCAATTCGAATCCTGCACCTAAGCAATATCCATGCAATAGAGCGATAACTGGTTTTCTTACTTCTCTAATTAAGTAAATTAGCTTATGATGTGGTAATTTAAATTTTTCATCTAATGGTGGAAATTGGCCCATATTTTCCAAATCATCACCTGAACAAAAAGCTCTGCCAGCACCTTTAAGAACAATTGCCCTAATCGACTTATCTTCCATTATAGGTTCTAATACATCTATAATTTCCATTGTTGTAGGAAATTGTAAGGCATTTAGTTTGTTTGGACGATTCAGAGTTATAGTACAAACTCCTGAATCTATCCTGACAAGAATATCTTTATAGTTTTTTTCTGAAATGATAAATCTCTCCTAATTATTTGGATTTAAAAATACAATAAATTATGAAGCTATGAATATTATTTATTTGTAAATTTATTTAAAGAAGATCAAATGATTATCACTTTTCAATGAAATATTAAAGATAAATTTTCTACGATTCTTGTATGGAATGAGTTTAAAAAAAAAAAAGAAAAAAATAAATTTTACCAAAATCCAAATTTCTCATCTAATTTAGGTCCAAATACAAGGAAGTAAGGAACCGCAAGATCTAATGCACCTGCATATAGATTAATTATAGGAGTAAAAATTAATACTGCTGTTTTCCCTGTAATATCTCCTAGTCCCAAAACCTCAAGTGTAGCATAATCCAAGTTTTTTATCCCCCAAACTGTAATAAAAAAGAGATAGTTCAAAAATATCATCACTATGATCCTAATAGTTATACTCAATCCTCCGGTTACTACATAATATTTTGGATTCTTTAATTTTAGGCTATTAGTTGTATCCTTTTCCCATAATTTTAAAATTAAAAAAGGAATTATGATTAAAGGAACAGTAGCACAAAATTTAAAAACCGGACCTATCCATCCACTTGGATCAATAAGTAACAGACCAAAAGAGCCTGTAACACAACCTATTAATCCAGCATAAGTACCAAATACTAAAAAGCAGATGATCCATACCCACGATGTCGGATCAAACATAGCTATTCCCCAACCGGTAATTCTAGATGCATCAATAATAGGTTTGAGCATAATTGCCATAACGGTAGATAATGCCCCAAATATGGCCCCTCCAGTAATTTGTAATATCAACTCTGATCTTTTTGATCTAACAGTCTCAATTTCTCCTGCTCTAACTTCTGACATGTTATTTTCCTAACTTTTTTATTTACTATTATTTTTTGAGAATTAGGAATTCCTATTTAAATTTTCGGGTAATAAAGATCTTTAATCTGGTCTATTAATTCCAATTTAATATTGAAAATCTTGAAATCTATTAAAAAATATTTAATTAAATATTATTATTAATTTAAATTGACATGGAGAATTTATGTTAAGGCATTAATCTTTTCCATTTTTAATGTTTTTATCTACCCATTTTTGGAGAATTAAAAATTAAAATCTCATGAAAATCCAATTTCAATAATTGAAGATTCAGCAAATTAAATTGAAAAGAATTTTAAAAGTTCTTTTTTAATTTAACAATTTTTTTTGGTTTAGCATCTAATTCCAACCAATCACTAATGTTCTTGAGCTGTTTTCTTGAAGATCCACATAAAATCTTTAAGAATGGGAGTAAATCCTGGATGAAATCAATCTGAGATAGAGAATAAATCAAGTAATAAACTCTTCAATTAATGCTTCAATTCTCTTTATTAAGCAATTAAACCATAATTTTCCTTTTATAGAAGTTGCGTGAAAAGGATCTCCTAAAACACCACTTTTACTAAGATTTATTGTTTTCCAATTTGTTAATTTTTTATTCTCATAATTGGGATCCAAAGAAGGAACATATTTTACATCACTTTCCTTCAATTGATTCATTTTAACTTTTTCTGGAAAAAGATATAACATAATTGATGTTTCAAATTCACCAGAATGACAAATTCCCCCTATATCTGATGTTCTTAAAGTAATTAAATCCTTTTTAATTAATGAAAAAGTATTTAAGATTAATATTTTATTCCCTTTTAATTCTTGAATTAAATTTAATGCCCCAACATTACCTCCATGAGCGTTTATAAAAATAAATTTGATATTATTTTGAAAATTTGCTAATATATTTTCTACTTGAGCGATAAATTCTTTTTGAGAAATTGACATGGTATTTTTAAAACCATTATGTTCAAGAGAAATACTAATTTTAATTCCTTTAACAATTTGAATCTTAAAAATTTGAGAAACTGTCTGCGCTATTTTTTTTGCTATTAAATAATCTGTATTAGGAGGAAGATGGGGGCCATGTTGTTCAAAACTTCCAATTGGTACAAGAATAAAATTATTCAAATAAATCAAAGAAGTAAAATTAAATTTTCTCTAATTAATAACTGCAATCTTTTCTTTATTATTTCCTTCTCTTATTTCCTTCAGACAAATATTTGCTTTCGAGATTGCCTTTAAGATATTTTCTCCGACTCCAATTCCTGCCTTTAATTTCCAAGGTTCATGTTTGAATTCAAACAACTTAATTATCTGTTCTATCTCTGAGGGCTGTGTTATAGGAGGGCATATACAAATAAAGTTATCTCCTCCATTGAAAAAACATAACGCACCAATTTTTTCAAAGCTCTCCATTAATGACACATACCCCTTATTTAAATTGATGTAATTTGAATAAAATGGATTTTTATCAGTTGCAATTTTAGTGTAATAATTAATATCTATATGAGCTACTTTAACTTTATCTCGAATAGGAAATTTATGCCCATTGTAAGCAAGAATTTTTTTTCGAGAGGATTGAGCACTTCCTTGAGAATTTAAAACTTGTGATGCTTCAATTTGGGCATCTAATGGTGTTTCTCCTACTCCTATTCCCATACTTATTGTAATAGGAAATTTTTTTTCTACTTGTTCAATTATGAATTGATGGTCTTTAATTGACATGTTATTTGAGATAACCATCATATTATCTCGAGAACAATCAAACACAAGACATCCATAAAGATTAAATTTCTTCTGAAGGAAGATAAATATTTCTGCAAGAAGAATTTGAATTTTATGTTCTCTATTATTTCCCATTTCCTCCGTATATGGCCCAAAATTATCAATTTGAATGAGAGTTATTTGAATCAATAAAAAAAAACCTCATTTTTTTTTTGATATATTTATACGTCTTATCATTTTAACTACGGCTTCTACAGAGCGACGAGCAAAATCTTCAATTCTCTCAACAGCTTCTACTCTCGTCATTCCAGGTCCTGAAACACCTAAAGCAACAGGCTTACCATATTCTAATGATAAATCTACGATTTTTCTAGCCGCGTGTTGAGCAACTATTTGATCATGGTCAGTATCTCCTTTTATTACGGCTCC
Organism: Promethearchaeota archaeon; assembly: GCA_019057975.1. Next base: position 11,781 of record JAHLWJ010000011.1, read on the forward strand.
TAAACATACTACACCTTCAATACCCTCCTTTGACAATAATGTCTTTATAGCTAAAGGCATGTCAAAACTACCCGGAACTTTAAAAACTTCTACCACATTACAACCAAGAAAATTCGCATGTTCCACGGCTTTATTTAACATATTTTCCGTAATATCATAATGAAATTCTCCAACAACTATTCCAATATTTATTTTTTCTTCACTCATTATATTACCTCTCCATTTATGATTTAATTGGCCCAGCATCAGGATATCCTTGTCTTAATCCCTTTCCAGCATTTTTTTGGAGCCAATCTTTTTCAAATAATAATTTTATTATATTTTGAGCGTGTTCTCGCGCTCTATTATCACATACTTTAATTAACCCTTCTGGCGTCTCTGCCTCGTCTTCATGAACAAAACATTCGATAATGTGTTTTCCTGACATTAATTGGCACACAATTATTCCTTGACTCGCTTCGTGAGCACAAACCTTATCTTTCTCATCTGGACCAGGCATTCCTAGTGCTATACACATCTCACAATCGTATTTATCAAAAAGAATCTTACACGCAACAGGTAAATCCTTCATCCCTGGAACTGTATATCTAATTAGATTTATTTTACTTGTTGTATTTTCAATTTCATTTATTGCCATCCCTCCCATATCGACGCGTGCAAAGGTTGTGTCCGCAATACCAACATTAAATCTGCTCAATTTTTCACCTTGAAAGAAATTTGTTATATGCTTCTACAATTTCATTTCCCTCAATCATTACTAAATCATTCTTCTGCGCATATTGTTTTGCTTTTGCTATTGAAAGAGCTCTGCCGGTGGTTCCATCTAGCATTTCACATAAAACTGAGACGGGCGAAAATCCGCCGATGTAAGCTAATGTTACACTTAACTCGGTGTGTCCTAATCTTTCTTTTACCAAATTTCTTCCAGCGATTAATAGATGTGTATGACCTGGAGCTCTAAAATTTGAACCAAAAAGATCTTGATAATCCTTAATATTTCCTCCATTACGGTAAATTTGATCTCCAAGTTTTCCAAATTCTTGAATTGTTAAAGCACGATCAATATCTGTAATACCAGTATAAGTATCAATATGGTTAATAGTTACTGAGAAAGATGGCTTATCACCATAGGGTGCGGCAATATCAGGTGCTAATTTGCTAAAAATTGAATATTGATCTAAAACATTTGAGTAAATTTCTGCCATAAAAGGTAAACCCAATTTTTCAGCAACAATAGCATGCATCGCAACGCAAATCAATCCACCTGCATCGTGACGTAAACTATATACATGTCTTGGAGTTACTTTTTCCGCCAAACAAACTAAATCTACTTCTTCTTCTCTACCATCAATATCATAAATTAAAACAAATTTCCCACTTGCCAAATCTCTAATCGCTGAATTAATATTTTTTTTCATGTAAAATGCACTTATGTTTTTTTAATTTTTTAAGTTTTAATGCTGTATAAAGGAAAATTATATCAATATTAAATATTTTCGGGTATGATGAAAATTAAAATACACATTTTAGTTCAATAATTAAATTTAGATTTATGACGATTATGATGAAGAAAAGAAATATATTAATCTTTTAGCAAAATTTATTGAGGAACTTTTAGTTTTTATCCTATACTTTTACATAATTAAAGTTTTAATCTACCCATTTTTGGAGAATTAAAAAGAATTTCAAATGATCTTTTTTATTTTAACAACTTTTTTTGTTTAGCATCTAATTCCAACCAATCACTAATGTTCTTGAGCTGTTTTCTTGAAGATCCACATAAAATCTTTAAGAATGGGAGTAAATTCTGAATGAAATCAATCTGAGAAATCTTATATTTTTTATTTAATTTCTCATTCAACTCTTTTTGGGTACCGGTAATAGAAAAATAACTGCCTGTAGTATATCTTGGGAAATCTACTCTTCGAAAACCTTTCGCTTCAGGAGTCTCTTTTCTAGATAACGCAACACCTCCAGCGAAGAGGTCAAAAAAATAAGGCAATAAACCCCAATACTGAGTAATACGGATTCTACCAAAGATTTCGTCCGCTAATGAGAGATTTTCATAAGCATTGACAAGTTCTCTATTAGTCTTTATGAACGTTGGAAGATTTTCATTGACCCATTTATACAAAAAATTATAATCAACATCAGATTTATCAGTCAAGTTTCGAGCTTCTCTTAAAGAAGATACTTTAAATAAATCCCTAATTAAGGTGAAAATTTCTTCTAAAGAATCTCTACGTAGACTAAGAATAAATTCTTTAACATCTCCTTCTACCTTGCCCTGGCTAATTCCTTGAATATCATTAATTACACCCCGTAAATCCCCGTTATTCTTATCAATTATTAATTCTAGATCTTCTTCTTTGAGTTGGGTTATATTCTCCTTTCTTAAAATATTATGAACAATTTTTAATACCTCTCTTTTGGGTAATGTATGGACTTCAAATCTACGAATTTTATTATATAATGGTTGGAGACTTGTTTTATATTCATTGGAACACATTATAATGGGAAATTGAGTATTTTGAACTAAATCAATAATAGTTGGCACTGCCCCCCTATCTTGAACACCATAAATACCATCTACTTCATCAATAAGAATTATTTTCTCTTTAGATTCAGTTATAAAATCCATTATTCCTCGTGATTTACTAGTTTCTTTCAATCTCTTCTCTAAGGTTGCTCTCGTTCGTGTATCAGACGCATTTGTTTCTATAACCTCCATATTTAAATCATTTGCCAGTGCAAATACAATTGATGTTTTTCCAATCCCTGGGGGGCCTTCTAAGAGAACTGCTGCTTTTTCTGACGCAATTTGAATATATTCTTTTTGTTCCTTTTCGATAACTGTTTTATTATACTCTCTTATCTTTGCATTTTCATTATTTACTCTTTTTCTTTCAATAAAGAAATTCTTAATAAAATCAATTAATTCTTCATCAAGTTTTACTCTTTGACCACTTACTCTCGCAGTAGATAAAGCCATTTCTTTTAGGCTTTTCGGGCGATACTTTTCAACATATGGCAATTCAACAGTTTTAGGCATTTTATTCACCTACAAATATTGACTAAATAAACAGAATTTAGATAATAAAGCAGATATTTGAATATCACTATCTCTTCCATTAAGTGCCCTAAAATCAGCATCGGCTATTAGATTGATCATTTCACTTCTAACATATTTACTTAGAGGTAATTTATTAATCTCATTAAGTAATAACTTGAATAATTCATGAGTTGTATATTTATATTTAGAGAGAATTTTGCGGGCTAACTCTCTTGATTTTGGAAAATCGCCCTTCAATGATATTAATAGAAGACTCCTTATTAGGTCATTTTGAAATCTTTGAGCATTTTCATATAAAACAGTTTTATCAATTTTATTTCCGGTAACGCTACTTAGTTGCAAGATATCTATCGCTTGAAATATTCTACCTTCGGATATTTTATACAATATTTCAATACTTTCATCAGAAAACTCCAATGATTCATTATCGGCAATAATGTTCATTAAATTTCCAAAGTGTTCAATCCTAACACGAGGAATTAAAAATATTTGACATCTACTTATGATCGGATCAATAATGCTTGAAATTTTTGTAGTAATTAAGATCATTCGACAATTTGAACCATAAATCTCCATTAATCTTCTAAAACCTTGTTGGTTACTCCCTAAAGCTTCAAAATTTTTTATAACTAAAATTTTAAAGGGTGCGGCTCCTAATACTTTCAATTGAGCAAATGGTTTAACTTTAACTTGGATAAAAGCTGGTGTTGTAATTCGTCTTCCTGCAGTACTCCCTATTTTACTCGTTGATATATATGCTTCTGCTCTTGCTTGTTTTCTTTCTTCTTCACTTAAAGGAACTTTCGCATAAACTAATTTAAAATTTGCTCCAAATTCTGTACCCAGAAACTCTTTTGAAAATAAGGTTGCAAGAGTAGTTTTTCCAATACCTTCAGCTCCTATGAACAGCAAATGTGGGAAATTTTTCTGCGCTATAATATTCTTTAAAGCTTTTTTAATCTCTGTTCGACCACAAATTTGGTCTAAATTCTTTGGGTAATATTTAATTCTCCATATAGGGATTTCTTCAGTCAAAATTCCAAATTCTCATTCTTTAATTTTTTCTATAATTTCAGCTAAAAGTGCTGAAATTTGAATATTTTCATTTGCTCCTTGACTTATTCGATAATCTATATCTGCAATAAAGGATCTTAAAGCAGGAATCTTCTTAGGTTCTATATTTACATGTGATAAAGCATCAACTATTTGTCTAATAAAATTTCGACTATCAAGTGTTTCAATTGAGTCAATTATTTCTATTGATTTATTAAAATCTTTACTCTTAAGAGCTACTATTAATTCATCCAAAGTTCCCTTGTCCATGAATCCAGAAATTTTTAAAATTTCACTTAAATCTAAATTATTCAATAGTTCAAGGGCAACAGCCATTTGAAGAGTATTAATTGCTTTTCTTAAATCTCCCCCTGAAATGAAAAATAAATGATCATAAAATTTCTCTGACTTATCCTTTGGTATTTGCAGTTTTTCATTTTCAGCAATATATTTTAATCTTTCAACAATCTTTTCCTTAGGCAAATTTACGAATCTAAATACAGCACATCGAGATATAATTGGATCTATAATTCGATTTATATAATTGCATAGCAAAATAAATTTAATATTAAGTGATGCTTTTTCAATAATTCTTCTGAGTGCTTGTTGAACTTGACCAGGGATATTATCAGCCTCATCTAAAACTACAAACTTTAAGGAACCATCTTTAATAATATTCTGGTTTACAAAATTTTTTAAAACGTTTCTTACAAAATCTATTCTCACAGTATCAGAAGCATTCACTTCTAAGAGATTAGTGCTTAGTTCCTCTTTCTTGAGGAAATTTTTTACAATTATTAAAGCAGTGCTAGTTTTCCCAGTCCCCGCGGGTCCTGCAAAAATCATATGAGGCATATCAGGATTTTTGATAAAATCTCTGAGGTTGTTAATTGCAATACTTTGGCTCACGATTTCATTAAATGCTTGTGGGCGATACTTTTCTGTCCACGGGATTTCTATACTCATTTTTCTATTTTAATGATTATTCTTTTAGCTCTCATCTGTTAAATCTAGTTCCAAGACCTCATAGACTTTTTTAAATTTCATCTTTTCATATAAACTTGAAGCTTCTAATGCTTTTACTTTGATATTTACTTTTACCTTTTCTACCTTGATTCTTTTTAGGTGTTCTAATGCTTTTTCTAATAAAAGATATCCTGTCCCCCTACTTCTGTATTCATCCTTTAAAAAAAATTGCTTAATATATCCCTCAGATGACCCCAATGGGTCAATACGAAGTTCTGCTATAATCATTCCTACCACGGAATTATCATCTTCATCAATGGCGATGAGAATTCCATGGCGTTGAAGAGGATCAAAAAGACGACGTCTAATTCCCCAATCAAAACGTTTTGGATCAAATTTTTGTCCCAATCCTTCTACTAATTGTTTAGTTAATTCTTGTAAGGCTTCTATCTGATCTGGGCTTGCTATCTCTACTCGCAAAAAATCTAACCATTGTAAAATAATTACTAATACAATTATTATTGATTCTTTAAAATTAAAACTTAACTAATAACAAGTAATTTTGTTTTGTAAGTTTTTTAATATTTTAATGTTCATGTTCCAAAAGTCTGCTTTAACCAAGTTGGTTTTTATTTTGTTCTGAGATGTTAATTAAAACAATAGCATTTTAAAAAAATTAAAATAAGATTAGCATTTGCAGATAGAATTATCAAAAGTGACGCGCAGATGTACCGTCCCAGGCAGTGACATCTTTATTTACCCATCCACATTTAGGACATTTATCTGGAAGTTCCCAACTCTCTAAAACCGGATGGATCCGACAATACAAACCACCACAACTCTTACAAACTAAATATTTTGCTCCACATCCAGAACACATTTTCAGTTGTCCTTGCTCCACAAACAGAAAAGCTCTCCTCATCCATTCATCATGAGCAATAGAAAATTGGTCTTGGCCTTTTCCACAAACAATACAATGAACTCCATCTTCTTGATGAGACATGTAATCACACTATTATTAATTCTGTTTGTATAAAAGTCTATAAATTTAGAATTTTATACATTTTTTTTAATTATAATAATAAAATACTAAATTAAAAATTAAACGATTTCGAAAGACAGATTATTATTTACTATTAATAAATTGTCAATAATTTTTTTTAAGTGGGATTAATGTGAGAATATCTGTAATGTAAGAAAAATAAGCAGTAATACTTCTAGGGGAATTATTTCTTATTTTTTAGTATGATTAGAAGTGCTTCTATAACATTATTCCATTAATGCATTGCATTAAATTCCATAACTAAGCGAACGATATCTGCTTTTCGATAAGAAGATAGAACTTTAATATTATTTTCACGGCAAAATTGCTTTAATTGTTTTACTGTCCATTGTTTAAAATCAAATTCATTTTTTCTTTCTTCGGATTTTTCCGATTGCTGGATGTTTTCTAAAATTTCAATTGCCTCGACTTCACCTAGTTCAGTATTAAAATGAATTCGGAGCTTATGACCCTCAAGTTCAATAGTTTCTTTTGGGAGAGATGAAATTACTTCCCATTCTTTTTCTTCTACAGACGTATTAAAGATTTCTGCTTTTCTTATAATCATTCCATAGAGGATATTATTACCTATAAGTATATTTTTGCGTTTGAAGTGATTAGGAATATCTATTTTTAGAACTTTCTCTAATATTTTTTTAGATTTTTCAACTTTTTTTAATTTCTCATAAGAAGGAGCTTTAACAGCAATTTTATCAAGAGTTTGATTATTTTTATCTTTAACTTGCTCTTTTTCAACTTGTTTATCTAAACTTGGTAATGACATTTCTTTCCTTGTTACAGTGGAGACTTCAAAAGCTTCAGAATCTATTGTAATAGGAATCGTTTGAAATCCAAAAGCATTAAGAAATTCTTTGGGTTCATCTCCTTGATCAACTGAAATAATTTTACATCGATGAAAATTTGACGAATTCATTAACTCTCTTTGTAATTCTGAAGCAACTCGTGATGCTATAAATTTTTTTCTCACTGAAGATGAGATTCCTTTCCATATATAGATTCTTCTAAGTTCTTCTTTTATAATTATGGCTACTTGTAAAGGGTTTAATACTTCATCCCCATTATCCTGGCAGAATGCTTCTTCAGTTATATTTAATCTGAGTTCTTCCCCATTATCCTTCACTTTGAATATCATGAAATCAGTATAAGTCTCTAACATTTCTCTTCATTGAATTTGCAATTTTATTATCATTTCTTGAATGAATTAAAAAGAAACAAATTAAAATGAGAGAGAGTATCAAATTAATATAAAAATATAAAAGAAGAAAAATAAAAAGTTAAATTATATCTACATTTCTAATTTTTTTGTTTTAATATTCGAAACTTCTGGATTGATTTTTTCTAATTCTCCAATCAATTGAAATGTCTTATCATCATTTAAAGCTTCACTGAATTTAATGAGCATTTCTTTGTTACCAACAAACAAGCCTTTTCTCTTTAAAGGTTTACCATCCTCTTTTATGGGATTTATCTCTAAAAATAAAAGTGCAGGTCTTGTCTTTGTAGCAGGGACTTTAACGACATTCACTCCTTCGATAGGCGTGTCCATTTTTTCCCAATCTGCTCCACTCTTCAGATGTTCCTTCAATTGTGCTTCAATATCTGCCATGATACATCTATAACCGTTTACAATTTTAATTTTTAATCTTGTTTGTATTTAATTAGATCAATTTTGTTACGTGTTACATATAGTCCTTATATAAAAGTCTTTGTAAAATAAAAAAAAATCTCACAACTGCCTAAAGGTTTCATTTTGATGCCAATTAGCAAAAATCTTATATTAAATATTATAGATCAGTCTTTTAAAAATATAAATGCATTATGTCGGATTTCTTGGGGTTGATTTCCACTAAATCTTTAAATATATCACTCTCGTATATATTTTTATTAATTAAAACTAAAAAATTTAAGGTGAATTTGATAAAATTAATTTCTGTAAACTTACCTGAATATTATCTAAAAGTATTAGAGATACTTGTGTCCGAAGGTAAATTTCCTAACAGAAGTGAAGCAATTAGAGTATCAATTCGAGATTTAATTAAGACAGAATTCCTCCTAGATGAATCAATCGAAAGAAATGTTAGTCCTTCTTTAATAGCGTCTAAAATATCAAATGAAGTAGAAGAAAAGTTATTCACTTAGTCAGTTTTAATTTTTTTTTTCATCTATTGTATTAACAATAAATGGAAATCAGGGTTAGGGGTGTAAAAATAGTAGGAATTATATATATCCTCGTTCAAAATTAGCTATTAAAAAAAAATTAGACTTCTTTAGTCTTTACTCCCTCCCAATAGATCTAATACTTTTTTCCTTCTCTGTTTTCTTCTGGCCTGAATCCGGGCTTTTAACATTTCAATTTCATCTTTATATTCTTTTTCCTTTGCTTTAGGTTTTTTACCTAATTTTTCCTGTAATTTTCCAATTTTGTCATCAATTTCTTTAAGATATTTTTTACTAATTTTAAGGTCTTTGAGGTGAAAATTAGATTCTTTTAATTCTGAAATTGCCTTCATGAAACGGTTATTTGTTATTGAAATTTGGGCTTTATCTAATGCAGTATATGTTGCTTTAAATTTTCCTAAGTTATCTATAAAATCTAAAGGTTCTAATGTAATTAATGGAATTTCTGCTTGATCTTTTACATCATTAATGATTTCATCGATTCTTTCAATCTCATTCCCTTGTTCTGATTTACTTAGTTTTATAGCCTCTTTTTTAAGTATTAGTATTCCTTCATTGTATTTGAAATTCTCAATTAGTTTTTCTGCTCTTTCTATTTCTCTGAAGATCTTTCTATTAAATTCTTCTCTTACTAGTTTACGTTTTTCTTCCTTCTTTCTCTTTTTATGCTCATATTGTTCTTTTTCTACTTCCTTTTTTAATAGTTTCATCTCCATTTCATCTTCGGCTCTTTTCTTTTTTATATCTTCACGGATCTCAAAAGTTTTCCTCTCTCTTTTGAGCTTAAACAGAAGATCATTATTTATCCGAGATACTTCTCGTTTCCATGAAATTTTATCAAATAATTTACGTGCTTCAATATACTTTTCATAAGCTTCGTCGAAGTTCTTCTTATCTAACAATTTAGTACCTTGTTCTAAAAGTTTGTAAGCATCCTCTGAAATATCTCTTTCCCATTCTTTCTCACGCTGAATCTTTAAAACTTCTTTTCTTTTTTCTTCTTGTTGAAGCTTCCTTAATTCTTCAGCTTTAGCTAATTTTTCCTCTAGTTTTTCTTCGATTATAAATTTCTCAGCCTTTTTATCTTCAATAGCTGCTTGTTCAAGTTCAAAAGATTTTTTTCTCCTCTTTATCATAGCAACAGAATCCTTAACCATCTTAATACCTTCTTGCCAGTTGATTTGGGAAAATATTTCTTCGCCTTCTTTGTAAAGATCAATTGCATGTTCAAAATTATTTTGTTTTAATTCATTCTTTGCATGATCTATAAATTTAAATGCTCTGTCTTTTGCGGTTTCAAATTCACTTACTTTTTCTTCTTTTAAATGGAGTCTTTCTTTTCTTTTTTTAAGTAATCTTTCTTGTTCTACCTTTGCCTGTTCTAGTAATTTTTGTTGAATTAATAGCTCTTCTTCTCGTTCCTTTGCCTTCTCAATTTCTAAAGAACGTAACCTCATGTCTTTCTCTAATTTTTCTTTATAAAATTTGAGTGTATTTAGAAGTTTCATTGATTCCTCCATCCAACCTATTTCTTCAAAGGATTTCCTAGCTTCTCGATACATCTTGAGAATTTCCTCATAAGGTGGTTCTTGTTCAAAAATACCTTCCTTAATTTTTAACTCATATTCTTTTGCCATCTTTTCTGCTTTATGAATTTCATTAAAGATTTTTTCTGCTAGTTTCTCTTTATCTTTCTTCTTTTTCTCAAATTCGAGAATCTTTTTCTCTTTAGCAAATAGTTCTTTTTCAGTGCCAGTTTTAGCAGCCATTAATTCTGCATCTGGTTCTTCTAGTTTCTTTTTCTCTATTTCCCTTAATTTTTCATCTTTTTCTTTTTTTTCTTTATAAAATTTAATAGTATTAATCAATCGTCCAGCCTCATCATTCCAACCAATTTCTTGGAACAATTTTTTGGCTTCATTATAATTTGCAATAGCCTTCTCATAAGGGCTCTCATACAATAAGACATCAGTTTTTATGCTTACCTCATAATTTTTTACTAATCTTTCTGCTTCTTCTATAAGACTCATAGCTTCATCTAATAATAAATCTTCCTCCTTAACTCCTGCATCTATTTCTTTTATTTTATCAGGTTTAGCTGGTTTGAATCCTACTTTAACTTTATGCATTTCTTCAATGGCCCTCTGTTTCTCAGCTTTTTTAGCTTCAACTTCACGTAATACTTCACTCTTCTTTAGTTTCTCTTGGTAAATTTTGATTTGGTTAAAATAAATTTGCGATTGTTCAATCCAACCTCTCTCGAGTAATTTATTTTGAATTTGTCGATAAATTTCTATTATTTCAGGATAAGGAGTTGGTTCAATAATTTCTCCTTTCTTTATTGCTTTCTTCATTGCAGAGTTATATTCTCTTTCTAATTTCTCTGCTTTATTAATCAATTCTATTATATATTTTTGAAAATCCTTTTCCTCCTTTTTATCTTCTAATTTTTGTAATTTATCCTGATCTAATTCAAAAGGTTTTCCTATTTTACGCATATCTTCAATATCTTTTTGTCTTTGAATTTTTTGAGCTTCTACTTCACGTAATTTCTCATTTTTTTCCAATTTATCCTGATAAATCTTGATCTGGTTTCTAAATATCTCTGCCTGTTCTCTCCACCCCCGAGCATAAACCTTTTCTCTTATCAGCTTGTATATTTGAATCACTTCTGAATAGGGAGTGCTCTCTAAGATTTCTCCACTTCTAATGGCTTTTCTCATTTCTATCTCATGTTCTCGCACTAATTTCTCTGCTTTATCGACCGTCTCAGCTATATAACTTTCAAAATCCTCTTGTTCCCTTTTTTTCTCAATAGCTCTTAATTTTTTCTCATCAATCTCTACCTTTTTGCCTACTTTATGCATATCTTCAAGATCTTTTTGTCTTTGAATTTTCTGAGCTTCCACTTCACGTAATTTATTGTCTTTTTCCCATTTCTGAGAATAATAATTTATTTGATTATCATATAATTTAACTTCTTCACTTCTTCCTTTTGCGAGTACCATCTGTTTTACTCTTCCATAAATCTTAATAATTTCATCAAAAGGGGGATTCTCTGCTAATTTACCCTGCCTTACAGCTTTATTCATGTCTGAGTCATATTCGCGTGCTATTTTTTCTGCTTTTTTGACCATATCATTAACTAATTGTTCAAAATTTTCTTTTTCGTCCTCTAATCTTTTCTGTTCTTCAATTTTTCTTAATTTTTCCGCATCAATTCCAATCTCCTTTTCTTCTTTTTGTATTTTTAACATACCTTCAGTTTCTTTCTGCTTTTTTACCTTTCCTGCTTCTATCTGCCTTAGTTTTTTATCTTTTTCTAGCTTTTCTTTATAAGCTTGAACTTGACTCAAAAAGATTGCAGCATCAGTTTCCCAGCCTTTCTCAACCGATAACTGCCTTGCTGTTTTGAAAATATTTATAATTTCAGGATAAGGGCATTTTAATCCGAATTTTCCCTTTCTTAGTGCTACTTCATATTCTCTTGCTAATTTTTCTGCTCTGTTAGTCATTTCATCAATTTCTGTTCTAAGGTTTTGAATTTCAACTTCCATTTTACGTTGTTCTTCTAATACTTGTAATTGTTCTTCTTTTAAAATAGGTGTTGTTTCTTCTTTTGTGACCTTTAACATTTCCTTGGATTCTTTTTGTCTAGTTACTTTTCCAGCTTCAATCTGTCTAATTTTTTTGTCTTGTTCAAATTTCTGAATATAAATGTTAATAGTATCATCATAAATTGCTGCTTCACTTCTCCATCCTTTATCAATTAACAACTCTTTTATTCTTTTATAGAGTTCTACAACTTGAGGATAGACACATTCTTCAATTAATTCTCCTTTTTTAATTGCTTTCTGCATTGCCAAATCATATTCGTGTGCCATACGGGATGCTTCGGTGGCCATATTATCAATCTGTGCTTTAAAAAACTCAGTTTCCATCTTTTGAAGCTCTATACCTCTTAATCTTTCTAATCTCTCAAATTTTTCTTGTTCCTCTCGCTCAGTTACTTGTTGTTCAATGGTTTCTACTTGATGCATCTGGATTTCAACTTCTTCTATCTTTTCTACTTTCTCTTTTTCTAACTCCATTAAATATAATGAACGTTCTTTTTCCAATTGAGAGATTGTATCTTGAATTTTTTTTACTTCATATTCCCAACTTAATTCTTGAAATAATTTACACCCTTCACTATATAATTGTAAGGCTTCATCATATTGTTTATATTTAGTTAATTCTGCTGCCTGTCCTAATAATTCATATGCCTGAGATGAAATTTCCTCTTCCCTTTTTTTAGAAATTAGATATTGTTTTAATTTTTCCTCTTTTAATTGTTCTTCTCCAATGGGCTCTTTTTGCTCTAGTTCAGTTTGCACTTCAGGTAAAGGAGTTTTAACAGTGCGCAAGAATTCTGCTTTTTTGTTATAACATTCTTCGATTAGTTTAAATAATCTCTCAACTTCATCCATTTTATCCATACTTTCGAAAATTTCAACGGCTTCATCATATTTATCCAAAGCTTCTTCGAACTTATTGTTTTCTATTAGGCTTTTGCCTTCATTTATTAATTGAACTGCTTCTGCTAATAAATCTATTTTGATTTCTTCTTGAGCTAGCTCAACTTGAAGATCAGAAGCTAAGGTTTCTTCTTCGATTTCAAAGTGCTCAACCTTTTCAACTTCAATTTCTTCTTCTCTAAATGCTTGTTCTTTTAATAAATAGACTTCGGAGATTTTTTCATTTATTGCTTTAATTTCTTCTTCTCTATTTATTTGGGTGTATAATCCAATAGCTTGTCGTAAAACCTCTATACCATCATCATAGTATTTTGAACCTATAAGATTTATTGCGTGCTCAACCAACTCATAAGCTTCAGAAGCAATATCTTCTTCCATTCCCATTAAATCTGAAAAAAAAGCTTCTTTTGTTGGATCGAAACCATTTTCATCAAATTCTCGCTCAAAATCCTCTTCTTCTTGCTCATCCATAATATTCGCCAATTTTTAAGGATAATTAAGTATAAAATAATTGATAATGATCAATGTCTAAAATAAATATGATAATTCTACTATTAATAGAATTCATAAACCAAAAATAAAAATTTAATTAATTACAGTTCAAACTTTCCTAATTTTTTATTAAGAAATTCATCGCAAATTTTTCCTCCTTCACTCGTCAAAGTCCAGCCATTAGAATCTCTTTTAACTAAATTTAAATTTTCAACGCTCCTCAAAATGTCATGAACTTCGGTCTCACCTTTACGTATATTGAAGTCTACTCTAAGACTAAATGCAATTTCATCAATTGGGACAGCGCCTCCAAGTTCGTCTTCCATAACACCTAAAGCAGCAATAATCTGATTTTGTTCAGTCATACCCGCATCCATTGAACTTGAAACTTCATCTTGAAGCCAGGGGTTTTTGTGTAACATCTTTTTTATTGCTTTTTCATCGCCTTTCTTGAACACTTTATCAAATTCTTCTCTGATCTTCTTTTTTGCCATAATAGATGCCTATCTAAATGAAGTTATCTGAAAAAATTTGTGAAAATTCATTACTAACTATAATATAAATTTTGAAAATAAAACCTTTTACGATAAGTATTAAAAAAGAGAATTATACTTGACCAAGAAGTTGCAAATAATAAAAGCAGGGAAGTCTACTATTGCTTGAAATCCTAGAAAAAATCCATCATAAAAAAAATATTAAAAATAATTATCTTACTAATCATAGAAAGGTTATAAATATCATCTTCTTCTACTAATTCAAATATGTAATGATCACAATAATCAATTCTATTAAAGGGAAAAAGAGAATATTTTTTTAATAATAAAAATATAAAAAATATTATGGAAAATTTCAAAATTAACCTTGGTAGCTTAAAAGTTGATCAGTTAGGTTTTATCTTTAAAGATATAGAGAAGCAAGCAGCGATAATGGAGAATATTTTAGGTCTTTCGAAATTTATATTAACTAGCCCAATAGCACATCCTATTCAATTTCGAGGAAAAGAATCACTGGTCACCATTCAAATCGCTATCGGTCGTTTAGGTAGCACTCAAATCGAATTAATTAAGTGGATTGATGGCGAATGTTCATATAAGGAATTCTTAGACCAAGGCAAAGAAGGGCTTCACCATTTTGCAGTATATGTTGATGATACTGACTCATATTTAGAAGAATTTAAAAAAAATGGAATTGGAATTCTGCAGTCTGGTCATGTCTTAAACGTTAGATTTACTTATTTGGATACTGAAGAAAAATTTGGTTGTATTTTAGAATTATTAGAACAAATTAGTCGTAGAAAAAGAAAAAAATAAGGTTTTATAATTTTAGTATTAAGGGCTAGTCAGTGGATAGAAAAACTTATCTAAATATACCATTAATTCACTATTTTTTAATAAAAAGTGTATTGAATAATTCAATTGTATGTTAAAGCGAAAAAAAGAGAATTATTCCAATTTATTCAAAAATTCTTCAACTTCAGGCTTGTCAGCCATATGAAATTTTTTTGTTTCACCTTTGATCCAAGAAAGCCTAATATTATCTTTAGTTGCTTCATCATCTATTGATTCTTTAAGTGCTCTTAAAGCTAAACTAATTAACTCATCAAAAGTCATATTGTCTTTATAATTATTAATAAGAAATTCTCTCGCGTTTGCTTCCCCATTTCCAAGTGCATATGCTTTAAAAGGCCGATAAATACCACTAGGTGAGGTAGTGTAAATATGAGTGCCCATAGCATCAATTCCGATGAAGAAAAGCGCGCAGCCCCACGGTCTTACACCTCCAAATTGCGTATACTGTTGTTTCAAGTCCGCAACCGCTTTAGCTAACATATTGAGTCGAACCGGTTCATCGTAGGTCAATCTAAACGATTGAGCTTGAACTCGTGCATAATTAATAAGGGAGCGAGAGTCCGCATGTAATCCTGATATGGCAACCCCAATATGTTCATCTACTTGAAATATTTTATCTATTGCTTCAGCATCCATTAAATTAGAACCAATCTTAATCTGAGCTGCTAAACATACATCTTCCTTAGATTTTACTGCTACAGCAAGAGTTCCCCGTCTAACTGCTTCTAACGCATATTCTACTTGAAATAGGCGTCCTTCCGGGCTAAATACCGTTAAAGCCCTGTCGTAAGCTCTACCTTGTCCACCAAACATACGAATTCTAACCTTCTTATTCTTTTGCTAATATTAGGATGAATTTAGTATCTTAAATAATTTAAAGAATTTTAATTTAATGTTTATACTAAATAAAAAGTTAAATCTTCTGGGTGTTTTTCAAAATAGCTAAGGTTATGTCTTTAAATATAGTCTCAACTTGTATATTTTGTTTCGCACTTGCCTCATAATAAGTGATTGCATTTATCTCATCTTTTAATGCTTCCCCATCTGTTTCTCCCACTTCTCTATTCCCTTGCTCAGCCAAATCAATTTTGTTTCCTACTAAGATGCTTGGCTTACCATCGCCAATTACTTTTTCTACCTCATCCTTCCACGCGAGAATGTTTTGGAAGGAGCTCCTGCGCGTTAGGTCAAACGTATAAACTATAGCTGTGCTACCTCTATAAAAAGGTGGACGAACGAAGCTGAAATGTTTTTGTCCTGCGAGATCCCAGAGTTGGAGTTTAACGAGATAATTTGGGAACTCTCCTAACTCAACTTGCTTAGTAGAGAAATTAGACCCAATTGTCATAATATAGTTTTCTTTAAAAGTGTTCTCACAGTAGCGAAGAACCATGGAGGTTTTACCTACTCCACCATCGCCTACGACACATACCTTATATATGAAAGATCGGACAGATTTCTCTGAAATTTTACCCACTCACCTTTCCAGATAATAAATATAACTCAATACAAGTCTGAATCCAAAATTTTAATATTAATTAATTTTTTTTTAAAATTATTGAATTTTTCATGCTTGAGTAATACTATTAATATATTTGATTAATAAAAATACTTTTATTAAATTTTTTTTATTTTTTCTAAAGGATCTTTTTAAACACCAAGTTAAAATCATAATAAGATTATATCCTATTAATTTATGTTTTAACCATAGTTAGCCTATTTATCATTATAATTCTTAAAATGAGATTCATATTTAACTATTTACTAAAATTTAAAAATTCGAACTAGATTATCCATATGAAAGACTGTGATTGGGACAGAGGAAACTGCATTAGTAAATATGATATGTCCGTATTGTAAGGAGAGTTTTAGAAAACAAGTAGAGTATCAAAAAAAGACTGGTCTTTTTACGATCTTAATAAAAAACCATCCAAATGGTGAAGAATGTCCTCCTTTCATTGCATTTATAGATAACAATGGACGGCATAGGGGATCTCAGAAAATTGATAATGTTGAAGAAGAAGCGTCTATTAATGATCAGTTACTTGATAACGCTCGAAGTAGCATAAACGAATTAGAGAACACTTTACGATTTTACCATTTAAAAGTACCTAGGAAAGGTGGGAGGGGATTTGATCATAAAGTTGCAAGTGTTAAGGATAGACCGTTTCTGAGTTCAAAATTTTATAAACAACTAATTGACTTTTTGACTGAGAATGAAGATGACAATTCTTTTGGTATAATAACTAAAGACGACGGAGGAGATTTTGAAGGAGGGCTTTTAATATATGGAAAATATCTCGGAATGATATTTACTATGTTCTGGAAAGATCAAAAAGGAGTTCAAAACAAAACCTTGGATGAGATAAAAGGGTATTCCTACCTCACAGTAGAGAAGTTATTAGATCTCTATGATTTAATGGATTTCTTTTTCTAAAGGATTTCTATCTAGTTTTATTCAAATTTCTATCTTATTGTTATTGAGTCAAGTCAATGCTTTTGCTGAGAAATCTGGAATGAGAGACATTTTAAGAGCATTTAATATTAAAAGAACCGCTGAATTATGGTTAGATATGCAATAAATACATCTCTTTTTCTCTAAAGTATAAAATATGAATTTTGATTTTAAATCGAAAATTTTTTTTAAAAAAATTTAATATTACTAATACCACAAATAACATATATGTCTATTTTAGAGGAAGAAATTAAGAAACTTGCTGAATTAATCCTGGACTCAAGGAATATTGTGGCACTCACAGGGGCAGGTTTGAGTACCGAAAGTGGGATTGCTGACTTCAGATCTCCGGGAACAGGATTGTGGGAAAAAGTAGATCCATATGAATATGCATCTATTGATTCCTACATAGCACATCCAACTAAAAACTTGGAGTTTATGCTAGAAACCGGAAAAGCAATTTTTAGTGCAAGACCTAACAAGGGCCATAAAGCTCTTACTAAACTTCAAAAACTTGGTAAATTAAAGGGTGTTCTTACTCAAAATATTGATCGCTTGCATCATAAAGCTAAAACTAAAAAAATTGTTGAATTTCATGGAAATGTGATGGAAGCAAAATGTCTTCAGTGTGGAGAAGTTTTCCCAATTACAAATATGGTAAATCAAGTCTTACAGGGAAAAGCACCCTCTTGTAATGTATGCAACGGAATGTTAAAACCAAATGCAATTTTTTTTGGTGAACCTCTCGAATCTAAAACATTGGAAGCAGCAGATCAAATGCTAAAGGACTGTGATCTAATGCTAGTGTTAGGAAGCAGTCTAGTTGTTTACCCTGTAGCTTGGTACCCCCAAAAAGCATTATCACTCGGAGCAAAACTAGCTATTATAAACATTCAAGAAACTGATATGGATTCTCTCTCAGAAGTAGTTATTCATGGAAAAATAGGAGATGTGCTTCCTAAAATCGTCTCTTTTGTTGAAGAAAAAATTGAAAATAATATAAAAAGATAAAAAAAATTTATGGCTTCAATCACTCTTTCTTAATAACTTCTTATCTACTTTCCCTACGGTTGTTAATGGTAATTCTTCAGTGATTTCTATTAGTTTTGGAACTTCATAGGTAGAGCAATTTTCTTTAGCAAATGCTATTATATTCTCTTTTAATGCTTCTTCATTTCCATCATATTCATAATCCTTGTCAAGTTGAATAAACGCTTTTACAATTTCAGAGCCAGGTCTATCTGGATTTGGGACGCCAATAATAGCAATTATTTCAATAGCAGGATGTTTGGTTAAAGTATCTTCTAATTTAGCAGAAAATACTTTGAATCCACTTACTATGATCATGTCTTTGGTTCTGTCAACGATTCTTAAGTAGCCTTCTTCATCCATGATTGCGACATCCCCTGTATGCATATAACCATCTTCATCAATTGCCTTTTCCGTCTCTTCTGGCTTATTATAATAGCCTTTCATTACTTGGGGCCCCTTAACACATATTTCTCCTGGTTCTCCTAAGGGGACTACTTCTCCCGTCTCTGGATCAACAATTTTTAATTCAGTATTCAATAAAGGTAATCCTATTGATCCTAGCTTCCTCTTACCCTTAAAAGGATTCATGGTAGTTAAGGGAGAGGTTTCAGTCATACCATACACCTCTAGTAATTTCCCCTCTCCAACCATACTTTCTAACTGTTTTTGGGATTCAACTGGAAATGGGGACGCGGCAGAAATGCAAACCTCTAATTTTGAGTGATCTAACCTTTTAAACTTGCGTGTATTGATGAGAATTTGAAATAGAGAAGGTACATTTACAAGAGCAGTTGGTTGATATTTCTTCATTTCATTACAAATGTGTAAAGTATCTCGTGGATTAGGTATTAGTACTTGCCCCCATCCAAGCCAAAAACAGTTTTCACAGAAAAATGTGCCTGCTATATGGAAAAAAGGAAATCCTGAAAGAGCTATTTTTGCTCCTTTCTTCCAATTAAGCCATTTTTGCACAATCAATATGTCTGAAACACAACTTCTATGCGTTAACATAGCACCTTTAGGTGGACCTGTTGTTCCTCCAGTATATTGGATGAGTGCAATATCATCCGGAGAGACCTTAACATCAGGTAAAACTTTAGAATACTTTGCTAAAACATCATCATGAAAATCAAGTACTGTTTTTCCTTCTAATGGAGTTACCTTCCCTGATGGAACTTCCGTAACTGCCTTGATTTTTTCTTGTTGTTCTTTCGGAAAAGAACCTACGACACTTGTCCAGATTACCAATTTTAATTGTGGTAATTCTGATTCAACATTTTTTAATCTATGTTCAAAAATAGCATCTAAAGTGACTAAAGCTACATTTTTCTCTCCAGCTCCTAAATCATTCAATTGGTAATGCATTTGAACATCAGACATGAGAGGACTTACACCAGAAACTATACATCCAGCCTTAAGAGCTCCCACAAGGGATATTGGATACTCGGGTATATTAGGTAAGTTGATTCCAACAACATCACCTTTCTTAAATCCATTTTCAATTAACATGTTAGCAAACTGATTTGAGAATTCATCTATTTCACCATATGTGATTTCTAATCCCTGATATGCAAATGCCATTTTATTTTGGAATTCTTCAAAAGTATTTCGGATAGCTTCGGTATAAGAGATTTCCCAAATGCTAGGATCAAGATCCGTTAATCCTTCGTCCCAACTCTTACGCCAAAATCTATTTGCATATGGATTTTCTATTTTAAGTTCCATTTTAACATCATTCTTATTAATTTTTTATAAAAAAGTATTAATAATTATTATAGCTCTAATCAGTTAAAAAGTTTTAAT
>JAHLWJ010000160.1 GCA_019057975.1 Promethearchaeota archaeon
AAGATAGATTTCCTGATAGAGAATTAATTCTTTCTTTTCTCTTTTCCTACGTATTTTTTATTTTGAATTAATTCTATTTATAAAAATATATGTAATCTCAAATATTAATTTTATTTTTGAAAATAAACTATTAATAATTTTATTAGACTTAAACACCTTTTATAAACAAAATTAACTTTCTTTTTTCATTAAAATTGCTAAGTTTTGATATCATTTAGATTGATTTATACTCACTTATCAACTACTCATATATGATTCTTACACCATTTTTCTGAAAATCTTTGAGTAAACCTGAATTTAGTGACTTATTAGTTATTATGTAATCAACGTCTTCTAATTTACATATAGTAGAAAAAGCAATAGCTCCAAATTTGGTTTCATCAGCTAATATAAATACTTGCTTAGAACTTTTAATAACCTTTCCATCTACTGTTGCTTCTAACTCATTTGGAGTTGTAAATCCTTCTTCTATAGAAATACCATTCACACCTACAAAAGCTTTGTCAAAATTATATTTATCCAGATAATCAATAGCCTTATTACCAACCATCGAAAATGTTTTTCTTCTAAAATCTCCACCAACTAATTTAATTTTGATATCTTGATGATTGACTATTTCCATTAGAATATTAATCGCATTTGTAAAAACAACCAGGTCATTTATATCAAATAAAATTTTAGCCAGTTCTAAAGTTGTAGTCCCACCACTTATATATATAACATCGCCATCATTTATAAATCTTTTAGCAATTTGAGCTATTTTCTTCTTTTTATCTAAATTTAAAATCTTTTTCTCATTTAAAGAAAATTCATATTTAAAATATCTTTTCTTAAGAGCTCCACCTCGACTTCTAATAATCAAATTTTTTTTCTCAAGATATATAAAGTCTCTTCTAACTGTAGATTTAGATATATTTAGAAGATTCATAATATCTTCTACAGTAGCTTTCTCCACTTTATTTATATACTTAACAATTTCATTTCTTCTTTCCTCAATAAATAAATTACCCTTAACCTTTGTCATTAATATTACCTTCCTATTTTACATTGTTGACCTCAAAATTCCTCTTTTTCTATTATAAACTTTAATTAAATTTTTGGAAATATTTTTGGTATTTCTAGAATTAACCCTTTCATTATCCTGGTGACAAAAGCCAAAGTGATTATAAGATATACAAATATAAAAGCAATTTAAGCATCATTATATATGAATAGATATTAGTTCTAATGGTCAATATCGTTTTGCATTTATTCATAAAAAGGCTAAAACACATATATTTAAATATCTTCGTGAAGAGATTGATATTGATATAGTTATCCTCGTTATCCTTAATAATAAATATGTCGAATTAAATCATCCAAAATGTAAATATAAAAATATTTTTTATTATGCTGAACAATTATCTGTTTTTATTAAAATTGGATATTTTATTTGTTGATCTTTTTTGCTGATGCTTTAAATTAAAATGTTCGTTCATGCTTGTTGATAATTTCTTATAAATATTGACAATACTGTTCAATATAATATAATATTTTAATGATTCAAAAATGTTCATATAAATTCAGAATAGTTTTAAAAATATTTGAAAAAATTCATTATTTAAAATAAAATTAAATGGAAATTAGAGAAAAAATTAATAATAGTAAATTAAGAAAAGAATCAGAAGAAAAATCCACTCCAATAGTAGATTTGCTACTAAGAAAGATAAAGGAAATTTCAGAAAAGGAAAAAATAGGTCATACTATCCTCACAGTTTGTCCAAATTCTTTGAATGTAGTTAAAGCTGCACTTCGTGCAGCTAAGAGAGCACATGCTCCTATAAAATTTGCTGCTACCCTAAATCAAGTAGATATAGATGGGGGTTATACTACTTGGACTCAATATGATTTGGTAAGAAAAATAAAAGAAGAATCTTATCGCATTGGGTATAATGGTCCAATAATAGTAGCTGTTGATCATGGAGGCCCCTGGTTAAAAGACATACAGACTACAGAAAAATGGGATTTGGATAAGTGTATGAATTGGATAAAAAAATCATTTGAAGCATCTCTACTTGCAGGATATGATTTAATTCATATAGATCCCACAGTAGATATTTTTGATAGACAAATAAAAATAGAAACTGTGGTGGAGAGAACTCTAGGGTTAATTTCGCATGTAGAAAAATTTCGCAAATCAAAAAAAATAAAACCTATATCTTATGAAGTTGGAACCGAAGAAGTACATGGTGGTCTTGTAGATATTACAGTTTTTAAAAAATTCCTGGAATTATTAAAAGATGGTTTAAAAAAGATTGGGCTGGATTATATCTGGCCCATTTTTATAGTAGGTAAGGTAGGAACAGATTTACATACTACTACATTTTATCCTGATATTGCTAAAAAAATAGTAAATATTGCACAAGATTATGGTTCTTATATAAAAGGACATTATACTGATTTTGTTTCTAATCCTGAAGATTATCCTAAAAGTGGAATGGGGGCAGCAAATGTCGGTCCTGAATTTACAATGCTCGAATATGATGCGTTATTAGAATTATCTCTGATTGAAGAAGAACTTTATAGAAATAATAAAGTAGGGTGTGTTTCCAATTTTAAAAATATATTAGAAAAAGCAGTAATAGAATCTAATAGATGGAAAAAATGGCTTGAAGGCAATGAAAGAGATTTCAATTCATTAAGCAAAGAAAGGAAGGAATGGATAGTAAAAACAAGTTCTCGATACGTATGGGCTATCCCTAAAGTTAGATGTGCGCAGGAGGATCTATTTAAAAATTTAGAACTAAATGGAATAGATGCTGAGAATTGGGTGCTGATGAAAATAGAAGAAAGTATGGATAAATATCTTAGATCCTTTAATTTGATAAATATAAATAAAAGGTTAAATATCTAATATAAATTTACCAAATTAGTTAATTATGACAAAGAGTTATTTAGTTATAAAGAAGCATGAAAATTTCAAAAGCATCTACTACTAAAGATACTCTTAATAAATTATGTAAACAGGTAAAAATGGTAATTATAAAATTAGGTAGTGAAGGATATATAATTAAGAATGGAGAAAATTACTACCAGGAAGGTTCAATATCTGCCAATTTTAAAGAGGCACAGGTGCAGATGATAATTTTGATGCTTGGTTTATTTATGGACTTATAAATAACTTTAGCATTAAAAAGAGCTTAAGAATTGCCAATATATGTGGTGCTATGAGTATAGAGTATCTGAGTGGAGTGGGAAATAAGAAGAAATTTTGTGAACTCAAAAAGTTAATAAAATTAAAATTAAAATAAAAAGGGAAGTGTTAAATTGAAAAAAGAATACAACACATACAAAGAAATAATGAAACAGGTAGAAAGTTGGGGAAAGGTATATAGTGATATTGTCAATGAAAAAGTTGGTTTATATTTAAACATTTTTTCTGATGATTATGATGAAATAGTATTTTTTGGTTGTGGTTCTTCATACAACCTTTCACAATCAGCTTCATTTTTTACCCAGTCATTGTTGAATGGTAGAAACTGTTTAGCTTTACCTAGTTCAGAATTATTAATAAATACAGATATTTATATTAATAAAAATAAAAAATATTTACTTGTAGGATTTTCCAGATCAGGAGAAACCACTGAGAGCATTTATGTTGTTAATAAACTGAAAAATTATAAGAATATAAAGACTTTTATTATTTCATGTAGAGAAAACAGTAGTATTGTAAAACTGGCTGATAATTATTTTGTTTGTAGGGATGCTAATGAAAAAAGTATTGTGATGACAAAATCATTTTCTAGCATGCTATTCGCTTACTGTTTAATGTTATCTAAATTTTTAAAGAATAAAGAAATGTTAATGGAATTTAAGAATTTGATATCTTATTTAAGCAAAAATATTTCTAATCTATATTATGATATAAATAATTATTTAAATGAAAACAGCTTTAACTCTTATTTTGTTCTTGGCAATGGGTTCAACTATGGGTTGGCTGTAGAAGCAGACTTAAAAATGAAAGAAATGACTCAAATACCCTCTTATTCTTACTATTTACATGAATTTAACCATGGTCCAAAGTCATTGTTAGATAATAGAAGTTTATGTTTGATTTTAACTCTGGATAACTTAGAAGAAAATATGACTAACGTTATATATGGTTTTTTAAAACTGGGACCAATGATGGTAATAGTTGGGGATAGTAAAATAAAAAATCAATATATTTATTCTTTATTAACAGATTCTAATCTTAATAATCGTTTTGTTAGATCTTTTATAAATATACCTGTTTTTCAAATATTTGCTTACATAAGTACTGTTAATAAAAATTTAAATCCTGACAAACCAAAGAACTTAAGCTATATATTAAAAATTTAAATAGTGAGAGAGAATCTAAAACTTAATATTAATTTGTCAAAGAACAAAATATAAAAGATTTTCTCCCAGTTTCCATATTGTATCAAAAAAAGATTTAATCTCTTGTTTTACATAGAGAGTCTAATTTGTTAACAATACAA
This sequence comes from Promethearchaeota archaeon, assembly GCA_019057975.1. Next base: position 4,500 of record JAHLWJ010000160.1, read on the forward strand.
TTTTAGGATTTAAAATAAAAGGTGATTTAATATATAAGCAAAAGGATTATTGAAGTAAAATGGGGGGACACATCTTATTCCCAATTTTTTGAAAGAATCATTACAGCAAGATAGTTTTTTACTGAAAGGAGACATACAATATCAATGAGAATCGCTACTCTGTGCGGGATGGGTTTTGGTACTAGCATGATGCTAAAGCTGTTCATAGAGGAGATACTGAAAGATCTGGGTATAAAGGCTGAGGTGGTTCCTTGGGATTTAGGGACATTTAAAGGGCAGGAAGCAAATATAGTGGTAGCTCCCGCAGACATGGCCATGCACCTCAAGAGCACATCAGCCAAGGTGGTGCTAATCAAGAATTTGGTTGATAAGAAGGAATTACGCGACAAGCTAGTACCCTTTCTGAAAGAATATCGAGATTCATAAGCATATACCTGCCGGAATAGAGGCCAGGACGAAGATTTGGGGTCTTTTCGACTGGCCTGAAGCCAGTAGTTTCCGGCTTGCAGAGGGTCCAGATATTGGAAGATGTGTGCTAAGAGAAAGGAGGTAAGAGATGAACTATAGTTTCTAGTGTTTTATTTATGTAGAAGCCAATTACTTTAAGGAGGTAAACTTATGTTTTTTGACTTATTATTGGAACTGATAACAACCCCCATGGTCATTTTGGGCTTGATGGCTTTGATAGGCCTTATCGTCCAACGCAAGAGCGCAGGAGAGGTCATCAGCGGCACGCTGAAGACCATGTTGGGTTTGCTCATTATGACCGCAGGCATCGTAGCCCTGATCACTGCTCTGATACCTATTGAGAAGATGTTCACCCAGGCCTTCAAAATCGAGGGCTTTGTGACCTTTGATGAGGCTACAGTAAGTGCCGTGCAGGCTGCGGATGTGGGTCGCGTCGGCGGAGCCATCGCCTTGACAATGCTCTTCGGCTACATTATTCACATCCTTTTGGCTCGTTTCACTCCATGGAAGTACATCTACCTGACGGGCCATATGTTCTGGATTCATGCTGGTGCTTTTGCCATACTATATCACTCCTTCGGTCTGCCCTTCTGGCTAGTGGTAGTCCTGGCTTCCATCACCGATGGCCTGTACATGACTCTGGCGCCGGCCTTGGCTCAGCCCTTCATGCGCAGGATCACGGGTTCGGATGAGATCGCCTTTGGACATGGCCAAACCCTGCTGAACGTGACGGGTGGCTGGCTAGGCAGATTGGTGGGCAAGCCAGAGGACAGTGCCGAGAAACTGAAAATGCCTGAGGGCCTATCCTTCTTCCGTGACATGTCCATCTCCATATCATTGATCATGCTGGTTGTGGTAATCTTAGCCATGATATTCGCAGGGCAAGCCTTTGTGACTGAACTCAGTGGGGGCAAGAATTGGGTTGTCTTCTCTATTCTCCAGGCTCTGGGCTTCACAGCCGGTGTCCTGGTTCTGATCTATGGAGTGCGCATGCTGATTGCTGAGATCGTTCCAGCCTTCAAGGGCATTGCAGATGTTATTGTACCAGGCGCTAAGCCTGCCCTGGATTGCCCGGTGATCTATCCCTATGCACCTGTCTCTCTGATGATTGGGCTGATTACTGGCTGCATCGGGCAGTTAGTAGCCATCGTCATCCTGGGCGTCATCGGATGGCCCATTCCCATCCCAAGCATGATCGCTGCTTTCTTCGCCAGCGGCTCTGCAGCTATCTTTGGCAATGCCTATGGAGGTAAGTGGGGAGCCATCGTCAGCGGTTTCTGGTGGTGCTTCGCTGGCTGGTTCATGATCAGCCTGGGCTACAAGCTCCAGATATTCGGTGATCTTGCAGGCATGGGAGCGGCGGGTTTGTTCTTTACCGTCCCCGACGCAATCCTGCCAGCCTTCGTCATCAGGGCTATCGCTAAGCTCTTCGGAATCCCATAGTTGATGGAGCGATGTAGTATGCAACTTTCAACAAGGGGATTGGTGGCTAGAATGATTTCCACCAACCCCTTTTCTCTTTGTCACCTATAGCCATTAGAAACATTGTGAAACCCAGTTAAAAGATATAGAGACCAAGATGAAGAATCTGTTAAAGCAGGTTCCTTGCTAAAGAATAGGCAAAAAGAGGATTTCTAAGAAGGGATGCTGGCTTTTAAGTAAATATCTCTATTTTATGAGTATGAGAGTAGTTTATCGAAGTCCATACTTCAAGAGCTATTATAATAAAAAACTGGAGGGTAAAAATAGATTCGGTCAGGAATTAAACAAGAAAGAGGCTCTTTGTGCTGTAGCAGTAAAACTAATTAAAGTAATCTTTGCTCTTTTAAGAGATAAAAGAACATTTACAGCCAAAGCTCCAAGTTTAGCTTTGGTGATATAGATGAATAAGTTGGGGTGGAAAAAGTATTGTGCTATTCCGTAGGTTAGAAAGGACCTGTTTGAGTAAGCTTGATCAACTTCCACCTCCCTTTAGATTTGTATAAGGTAAATTGGACAAAATTACACTTATGAGGCGCGGACAAGGCTTGTAGAACAAGGGAGATTAGACAAAGGGATTAATAGTTGGAAGATCACTATAACTAAACATCTTTAATATATTATAATAATAAAAAGATTGACAACTTCTTTAGGAGTGGAGGTAAACTAATGTCTGAGTTAATCTCAGAACGTTGTGAAAAGAGAGAATTTTCGAACACGACCATCGGTCTACTTGATCTATTGAATGAAAAAACGATCAAGTTGAATGCAGAGGCTGCCGATTGGCTGCAGAGCATCCACTTAGCTGGTGAGCTTCTTGTAGACATTGGTGCCATCTCCCCCTCCTATGTTGATGCCATGGTAAAACTTGTAGAGAAGTTTGGCCCCTACATAGTGGTAGCCCCTGGAATTGCCTTGGCCCATGCCAGGCCAGAGGACGGGGTGAAACGAATGTGTATAAGCCTAGTAAAGTTGACTTCCCCAGTCGAGTTTGGCTCTGCAGCAAATGACCCTGTTGATTTGATTTTCGCCTTTGGGGCAGTGGATAAGAATGCTCACATCCAGGTTTTGAAGGATCTGGCTACTTTTTTGCAACATAAAGAGGCAACAAGGGCTCTTCGTCGGTGCAAAAGTGCTGGCGAAGTAGAGAAGCTGATAAAGAAGTATATCTAATAAGGAGGGATGAACATGAGAGGTAAGGATTATTTCGACACGACCATTGCCGAATTGCAGAGGGCAAAAGAGACACAATTGGAGGCAATACAAGAGGCGGCAGCTATGATAGCTGACTGCATAGCTACTGGTGGGTTGCTTCATGTCTTCGGCTGCGGCCACTCGCAAATTCTGGCTGAGGAGATTTTCTACCGAGCTGGAGGACTGGTGCCCGTTAATGCCATGTTGGAGCTACCTCTATCTCTTCAGGAAGCATCGAGGAGCACCTTCTTCGAGCGCCTGGAGGGATATGCCAGAGTAATATTTGACAACTACCAGACATCACCGGGAGAGGTAATTATTATCATCTCTACCTCTGGGCGCAACGCAGTCTCTGTGGAGATGGCTATGGCTGCCAAGGAGCGAGGTCTGAAAGTGGTTTCGCTCACCTCTCTGGCTTACTCACAGGGGGTGGATTCACGACATCCTAGCGGTAAGAAGCTCTATGATCTGGCTGATATAGTGCTGGACAACGGAGCCATTCTTGGCGATGCAGCTATAGAAGTGGCTGGTGTACCTTACAAAGTTGGTCCTACATCGGCGGTGGTGGGCATCGCCATACTTTGGGCGTTGGTGATAGAAGTAGTGAACATCCTGGTAGAGAGAGGGGTGGAACCACCAGTCTGGTTAGCAGCTAATGTTCCGGGCGGCGATGATGTGGTAGCTGACTATATGCGGGAATATCGTCACAGGATCAAGCATCTCTAGGTGATGCGATGAACAGGATAATCATTAAGCATGGCAGAGTTTTGACGCCCTGGCAAAAGCTGGAAGACGGTGTAGTAGTCGTTGAGGCTGGGAAGATCGTAGCCGTGGAGGCTGGCGTAGCCGCAACCCAGGCGATGAGTGGGGAACTCATTGACGCTACGGGAAAGATGGTCGTCCCCGGCTATATTAATCTTCACGTCCATGGCGGAGTCGGCTATGACACCATGGATGCTACTCCTGATGCTATCATTATCATGGCGCGCTGGTTCGCCCGCCACGGCGTAACCAGTTTTTTGCCTACTACTATAACAGCACCCAAGGAGGCAATACTGGCTGCTATCAGGAACATCGCCTTTTGTCAAGAAGAAGGGACGGGTAGCGCCCAGTTGTTGGGCATACATCTAGAGGGACCCTACATTAGTCCCAGCAAGCCAGGTGCTCAGCCCGTGCAATATATTAGGCCCGCTGACCCCAATGAATACCGCGATTTTTTCTCCTGGGATAATATTAGATTGATCACCCTTGCACCAGAGATCCCTGAAAATAAGAAGCTTATCACCTATGCAGTTCAACATGGGTCTACTGTAGCCGTGGGCCATTCCACAGCCAGCTACAAGGAAGTACTAGCGGCTGTGCGGTTGGGCCTGAGTCACTCGGCCCATACCTTCAATGGCATGGGAAACCTCCATCATAGAGAGCCAGGAACCGTTGGAGCAGTGCTGACCTGTGATGAGATTACAGCCGAAGTCATAGCCGATAACATTCATATCCACCCAGCAGTGATAAAGCTCCTAGTGCGAGCCAAGGGTGTAGAGCAGACGGTTCTGATAACTGATGCCATATGTGCAGCAGGCATGCCAGATGGGACCTATGACCTAGGTGGGCAACAGGTAACTGTCAAAGAAGGTATAGCCCGGATCGCCATGGGGAGCCTAGCTGGTAGTACTCTGACGATGGATAAAGCGGTGCGGAACGCGATGGCAGCGGCCGGCCTATCCCTGGCTGAGACCTTGCAAATGGCCAGCTACAATCCAGCACAGGTCATCGGGGTCGAGAAAGAGAAGGGTAGCCTGGAGCTGGGCAAGGATGCAGACATCCTCTTGTTAGACGATGAGCTGCGGGTAATCCTTACAATGGTCAAGGGTCAGATAGTCTATTGTTACCCAACAAGCCACTCTATCAAGAATTAAATCCATTTATGGGCTTTAGAGCAATCAGGATGTTACTCGATAGAGTAGATATTTTTAAAACACAGCTTAAAGCTATCTTTAGAGCAAATACTCATGGTAATTTAAAGTTGATGTTTCCTATTGAACTATTTAAAAGATCTGTTTACAAACTTTTATTTGAATTAATTTTAATTAGATTCATTTCTCCTAATAGAATTTATTAAATTTATTAATAATAAATGAAAATAAATTTAGAGTGTATACTGAACTTTTAAATAGTACACTTGATAAAAATTAGTTTTATTAAAGCATTTAATTTAATTAGCCTGTCCTGAAGTTTAGTTATAGTTTATTTGAGATCCTTATTTTATCTAAATTTTTAATTGACTTTTATTTTTAAAAAAGATAAAATTAAAGTACAAATGTGAAATATATTCA
>JAHLWJ010000161.1 GCA_019057975.1 Promethearchaeota archaeon
TAGAACTTCACACTCAGAGAGGGGGAACAGTTCTTTTTTCGACACATATTATGGAAATCGCACAAGAATTATGTGACCGAATAGGGATAATTAATAAAGGAAAGATAGTAGGAATTGGTACAATTGAAGAACTTCGACAACAAGCTGATAAAGTAGGTGCGAGCTTAGAAGATGTTTTCTTACGATTAACTGAGCAAGATGTTTCAGTTAATGAAATAATAAAGAAACTTAGAGCTTCTTTTAAAGTGAAAAATTAATGAGGTAATTATCTATGGAAGAAAACAAACAGAAATCTTTCTATTCCTTAGCTAAGTTTACAACACACGAAATCTTAATGGAAGGACAGATAGCAAGCGCTGGTGCCCATCAAGCTAGACTTTTCGAAAAATTTAAGAAAAACAAGAATTATATAAAACATCAATTTTTGGCTCTTAAATTAGTCTTTGCGTTTCTTTTTGCTTTTTTACCTATTTTGCCACTATTTACCTACTTAGAAATCGACAACTCTCTTGGTTCCTATACATCAAATTCGATCGCGTTTATATCTAGTTTTATGTTTGGAATTTACTTTGGGATAACTTTTTTATATATGATAATGTTTGGGTTGGTTTCAACCAGCTCTTTCATGTCGGGAAACTCATTCAAATGGCTGCAAACGCTCCCATTCTCTAAAAAGGACATGAGAAAGATTGGATTCATGACTTTATTTCGAAATCTCGACATCCCGCTAATTATACTAATCGCAGCATTTCCAATTATAATGTTAATTGGTACTCAGAATTTCTTAATTTTTATTACCTCACTCTTAGTATCTTTTCTTAATGTTGTTTTCAATTTTAGCTTACTTATTATTATAGGGGAGAAATTAAGCTTCCTCTTCTCAGAATCAAAAGGTACATCAAAAAGAGTGAATTTAGTCAGATTGATAACTATGATTGGTTATTTCACAATTGCTTTTGGATCTGGATTAATTTTCAGCTTTGGCTTTAGTTCTGTTGATAGATTTCTTATTATGTTCAAAACAAGCGAACCTCCCATTTTCTTAAACCTCATTTTAAGTTTAATTCCATTCGCACTTGCTCCTGCATATTTAATCGCATTAAGTACCATACCAAACCAAATTCCTTCAGAATTATTACTAAGTACACTTATTGGATTTGCTTTATTCATATTTGTAGTATGGGGGTTATTCAAATCTGCTCAACGAGCTCTACGTACCACGATTTCTACTGAGATTATAGTTGATAAAGTAAAGAAAAAGGACGTTCCCGTTGAAGTAAAACCGACCTCAACAATAAAGGCATATATTCGAAAAGATTTAGTCTCAACTACTCGTGATATGCAATCTTTTATGTTTATCTTTTTCCCAATATTTTATCCTCTTGTATTAGTTTTTACTTTACAAGGTCCAATTATCAGCGAAGTTACCTCAATAGAGGGTATACTAATATTATGGTCTGCAGTTGTTGGTATATATCTATTTATTCCACCAATGTTAATTGTGGGATTCTTAAATCTTGAAGAATCTGGTTCTTCTATTAAGGCATCATTACCCTTGATCCCTCGTGATCAGGCAAAAGCAAAGATCATTTTGATGTTGTCAATCCAGGGAATTTCACTCACGTTTATATCTATCATACTGACATTGTTAACTAATTCAATTTTAGTTTTAGTACTATTTGTGGTTACTCTACCGATCGCTTGGAGTTTTTTGTTAGTCATGTTTGAGTTGAAGATTCACTTCTTTGGGAAAATGAAGTATAAATATATCCTTGAGGAGTTAAACAAAGAACATAAAATTACAAAATGGATACTCATGATTTTGATTCAGTTTGGATTATATGTTGCGATTCTAATGGGGGGCATTTTATTAATTTCTACTTTAGGTATTTATGCCACAATGTTAGCTTTCATGATCATAGGATTAACAGAGTTATCAATTTTGATATTTGCACTCACTCGGATGTTTCCAAAAGTTGAAAAAATAGCAGAATTCAAGACGGGAGGATTTCTAAGAGAGCATATAAATGTGGGTACTATCGTTTTATTAGCCTTATACTTTATTTGGTTCTTTTTGCCAATCCCCTTTTTATCACTTATATTTCTACTTATTCCCAATCTTTCATTTACTGCGGAAATCTTCATTATATTCATTTTAAATTTTGGATTTTTAGCATTACTATGGCTAGTAGCAGTTCCACTTGGGTTAAAACTCCCTAAAAAGGAAAGTTTTCAAGATTTTTCTCAAACGATAGGTTTAAGCAGATTTAAACCTCTCACGCGTAATCTTTTACTTGCATTAGGGAGTTTAGTAATACTTGGTTTTTCTACGGCAATATTTGCTAGTCTTCTTGGGACTTGGGTATACGATCCTGAACCTGTATTTAACAATCCCAGCATTTATTCAGGTTTAGGATGGTTTATCTTTATTTATATGTTAATCCCGGGAATATGGGAAGAAATTTCATTCAGAGGAGTTATTCTGAATCTACAATTAAAGAAGTATTCACAAATAACTTCGGTTATGTTTAATGGTGTACTTTTTGGTCTATTCCATTATATTAACTTGCTAGGATATCCAGATTTATATCTAGTATCTATGCAAGTTATATATGCTAGCTGTTTGGGCATTGCTTTTGCATATATGTATGTTAAAACTAAGAGTTTATTGCCCTGTATTGTTGCTCATTATTTAATCGATTCAGTAGGACAACTTTTCTTAAGAGGTTTATTTTCAAATATTGGCAGTTTAACAATTTACTATATTTTTGGTATTGGGATCATACCGATGATATTTATTATACTCTTAACGAAGTTTTTATATCCAAATAAGCATCAAGATTTACCACATATGGAATAGATATCCAAAAATTTTTCCTTTTTTTCAATATTTTTTATTTCTCTTGCGTACAATAAACTGGTCCTGTCATAGCTGCACCGACACATCCATTACATGAGATACATTTACAAGTATTTTCTCCAGTTCCTTTTAACCATTTATTCGGAAGATCTGGCTCACGAATTAAAGGTCTACTAAGTGAAACAAAATCAGTAATTCCTTGAGTTAATAAGTCTTCAACAACATCAAGTGATTTTATCCCCCCTACTAAAATTATTGGTTTATCAATTAGTTCTTTAATTTCTTTAGCGTATGTCCTATGGTAGGCTTCCTTATCCTTAGAGTTAATATTAACACGACTTTCTGGTATCATTGCTGGCTGCCACCCAAGATCTTTCTTACTTCGCATTAAAATTTCCCACATACCTCCACTTACTTCTATCGAGGCATATCCAATTTTTGAAAGGATTTTAGCAATTTTTTTAGATTCATCTATCTTTAATCCCCCCTCTAAAAAATCGTCAGCATTCATTTTTATTGAAATTGGGAAATCGCTGTCAACTAATTTTGTGGTTCTTTTATAGATTTCATCAAGAATTCTAACTCTATTGTTTATATTTCCTCCATATTTATCCGTTCTTCTATTTGTATGCGGAGATAAAAATCCACTTAAGAGATAACCATGAGCGGAATGAAGCTGAATACCATCAAAACCTGCTTCCATTGCCCTTCTTGAGGCTTCAGCAAAAGCATTTATTGTTGTTCCAATTTCTTTAATTGTCATTTCTCTTGGCATCCTGTTTGTTATTGGTTCAAGGACGGCAGAAGGGGCTACAATCTCATCAACAAAATATGATTGTCTACCAGAGTGTGCTAATTGAAGAAATACTTTACAACCATCACCATTATTATGTATTGTTTTAGCAATCTTTTTCAAACTTGGTATTAAACCATCTCTATCTGCGCCTAATTGACCTGGAAAAGATATACCACTATTTTGCACGTATGCGTATCCAGTTATTATTAAACCAACACCTCCTTTAGCTAATGTTTTATACATCTCCAGAAGATCATTTGAAATATCACCGTCTGCTTTAGCCATCCTCCTATAAGTAGCAGATCGAACAAATCTGTTCTTTATTAAAATATTTCCAATTTCTTTAGATTCAGAATATATCATTTTTTACACCAAATAAGTGAATTAAGTTATTAATCAATGTTAACACATATAAAACTTAAGAAACGTTTAGAAGAACAGAAAATACAATATTTATATAGAAAAAAAAAGAAACATATACATATAAAAATGGAAATAGTGATTTTATGAGGGAAAATACATCATCTAGGAAATCATTTTTAATCAAACATGGTAAAATCATTGATGGGACAGGTAATCCTTGGTTTAAAGCAGATATCTTAATTGATAATGGATATATAAAGGAAATTTCTCAAGACATGTCAAATAAAGATGTAGATGAAATTATTGATGCCTCTAATCTTATCGTTTCACCAGGCTTTATTGATATTCACACACATTCAGATTTTACCGTGCTGTTCAGTCGTGGTGAAAATATATTAACACAAGGAGTAACAACCCATGTAGTAGGAAACTGTGGATTTTCTATGACACCGATAAACCCAAACAGAAGTAAGGATGATGAGGCATATGAGCAATTCAAATCAATGCTTTCTATGATGGATTCTGAATTTAACTTTTATAGTTTACATGATTATCTGGAGGGTTTAAAAAAGAAAGGAATCCCGATAAACATAATTCCATTAATTGGTCATTCAACATTAAGAATATATGCTTTAGGATTAGAGAACAGGCCTCCAACTGACCCTGAAATGAAGGTAATGGGTGAAGTACTTGAAGAAGAAATGAAAACTGGTTCTTTTGGTATGTCCACTGGTTTAGATTACCCCCCAGGATCATTTGCAAAAACAGATGAGATTATTGAACTCTGTAAAGTTGTTAAAAAATATAATGGGATATATACTACTCACTTTAGAGGTTTTCCCAACGGACTCGTAAGAGCAACAAAAGAAGCTATTGAGATTGCTAGATCTGGAATATCGGTAGAGATTAGTCACTTTAAACCATTTGGATTTTGGCCAGGAGATATAAGAAAGGCATATAAATATGTGGAAAAAGCTCGTGCGAACAATTTAGATGTTACTTTTGATGTTTTTCCTCATGCATCAAACTCAACATTTTTATTTGTGTTAGTCCCCCCATGGATTTATCTCTCAAATGATAAAATAGATATTCCGGGTGCTATCGAAACGCTAAAACAATCTAAAATTGATGAAGCTCTAAGGAATAAAATATATAAAGATATGGGCCTAATTAGTAAAAGTTTTCTAAAAATCAATCAACAAGAAGATTGGAAAAAGGTATATATAAACGCACCTGGAAGTAAAGAATATAATGGCAAAACAGTATATCAGAATGCAATTGAAAAAGATTGTAATCCAAAACAAGTTATCATTGATGTCTTAATTGAACAAGAAGGTTCTGTTAATGGAACCTATCTCTCCATGACGGAGGAAGATAATATAATAACAATTACTCATCCACTTACGATGTTTGCTTCTGATGGGAGAATTATTCCAGAAAATGATCCAAATTATTTTCCCAATCCGTATGCTAATGGCTGCTTCACACAAGTTTTAGGTAAATATGTTCGTGAAAAGAATTTACTTATTCTAGAAGACGCAATTAGAAGAATGACATCTTATCCCGCTCAAAAATTAGGATTAAAGGATCGTGGTCTATTGAGGGAAGGATATTGTGCAGATATCACAATATTTGATCCTGATACTATAATAGATAAGGCTACTTATGAAAATCCAAGGTTATATTCCGAAGGTGTTGAATATGTTTTTGTAAATGGAGAATTAGCCCTAAAAAACGGAAGCTTTACAGGTTCATTATCAGGAATACCAATAATAAAGTTATAAATTTAGTTGATAAACCTTCAGTTTTAAGAATGTTAGACCAATATGTTTGTAAGATCTGCGGCTACAATATGATTGATTATTATCCAGAAGAGTGTCCTTTTTGTAGATCATCTAAAACAAATTTTATTACGGCTAAGGAGTGTTCTCAAAAATATAAAGTAACAAGTACTAAAGTAAAAGATAATGTAGCACGATTAATATCGTATCCAAATTTAGGACTTGAACATGCAGCATATTGTATTGAGATAAATGAGAAAAGAATTTGGATTGATTGCCCTTCTACATTTTCAAAAGATCTTGAACCCATGGATAAAATTTTGTTTACGCATCACCATTTTCTAGGAGCGTCTAATCTTTATAGGGAATATTATACAGCGTTTATATGGATACATAAAGAAGATTCCAACCACATTCTTGCGAGAAAACATCCATTTGATAAGAAATTTAAAGAAAATTTTGAATTATTCGACATTAAAGCATTTCATATTAACGGGCATACACCAGGGTTTACTTTTTTTGTTTTTGAGGATGTACTCTTTATTTGTGATTATGTATTTCTTAAAGGTGAAAATTTAGTTTTAAACCCATATGGTCCAGAGGTTTTAACAATAGAAGGAGCAAAAAAATTATATAGTATTATCAAGAATAGCGAATTAGAAAAAGTTTGTGGATATAATTACGTTATGGACTATGAAATGTGGATAAGTTCGTTTGTTAGACTTTTGATGTAAGTTCATTTTAATTTAATATGAAAATCATCAGAAATGTGTTAAAATTTTTATGTAGTTTTGTTGTATTATTATTAGTATTATTAAATAATATATACATAGTAAAATGAGTGAAACCTTTAAGGTACTTGAAGTAACTTGTCCAGTATGCGGAGAAACGAAGAATGTTAATGTTCCAGTAGCTATATTTTCACAAAAAAAGTTTGGTACAGTAAAAATTCAAGTACCAGTTAATGCAGTATGTCCGGAGCACCAGTTTATAGTTTTTGTTGACACAAAAGGAGTTGTTAGGGGCTATGAAAAAATAGATATACAGATGGCGGTAATTACTCCTGAGACCGATAAAGAAGTGGAAAGAAGACTCAATCTCAGAAAATTAATTCAATTATTTGGAATCTATGGTATATTTAGTCTGATCCATGCCAAAATATTTAATTATCCCTCCTATATCATAAAAAATAAGAATTTTGAATATAGCGAAGAAATACTTAACTCTGTTGGTGATATGATATTACCAGAGAGTCTTAGTGGAAGTAAAACAATCTATTTACTTGATGGACCTTCTTTAAACAAATTGAATATTAAAGACAAGGATGCCCTAATAATGGACACACAACAACATATCTTTCAAACTCCTTGGAATGTGAAAATGAAGTTTGAAGAAGGAATTGTAAAACGAGCTTTGGGGATCATTGATGAACAGGAACAACTTAATCTTCTCCAACAAGATATTGGGAGACTTATAAATGAGGCTAACCAGGCTACATTAATCCTTCAAGATATAAAAGATATTTACGAGGATGAATTAATAGAACAATTGTCTAAAGATTTGAAAATTAAAGCAATAAGTAGTTACCGATTGACTTTAATTAAAGAATTTATTCGAAGAAACATCTCGAAAACCCTTGCTTCAAGGATAAAAAGCAGAGTTGGAGAATTTTTAAGTTTCATTTAAGTCCTCTTTTTTTAATCTTTAAATTTTAGTAAAAGTAAAATAATGATCCTAAATTATTTTACAATGTTAGATTAAATCAAAAATAAACATAAAATAGTGAATAAAATGGATTGGGGAATGCAAAATAGATTATCAAGAATAATTAAACCAAAATCTGGACATTGTGTAATGTTAGCTATAGATCATGGATATTTTGGAAATGTACCTGGCCAATTAAAATGTTTTGGAGATTTAAACCCATTATTTCAATATGCAGATGCTTTAATGCTTACACGAGGAATGTTAAGAAGTTGTGTTTCTCCCGATTTTGATATTCCAATTGTATTAAGGGTATCAGCGGGAGCTAGCATGTTAAAAGAACTTTCTAATGAAGAGATTAATGTTACAATTGAAGATGCTATAAGATTAAACGTTTCAGCAATTACTTGCTCCATTTTTGTTGGTGGAGAATTTGAGAAACAAAGTTTAATGAATTTATCAAAACTTGTGAATTGGGGGCAAGAATATGGTATTCCAGCACTAGCAGTCACCGCTGTTGGTAGAGAAATGGTTAGAGACCATAGATATTTAGGTATGGCTAGTAGAATGGCAGCAGAAATGGGGGCTACATTTGTAAAGACTTATTATTGCGATGATTTTGAAAATGTAACAAGTATTTGCCCTGTACCTATAGTAATCGCAGGTGGAAAGAAAACTCCAGAAAAAGAAGCACTACAAATGGCAAAGAATGCAATTGACAAGGGAGCTGTTGGCGTAGACATGGGACGGAATATTTTCCAATCAGATAAACCAATAGGGATGATAAAAGCTGTTAGGGCAATTGTGCATGAAAATGCTTCAGTTGAAGATGCATTTGAAATCTATCAAAATGGACCGGTTGGACTCTAATTTTCTACAATTATTTTTTATTTAAGATCATTTATGCGGTTACCAAAAATAGATAATCTTGAAATCACAGAAGTATCGGAAGATATACTTCTTGTTCATCAAATAGATCCACCATTTTTTTTTTCTTGTTGTGATGGACTTTTAATTTTACCTAAAAAAAAGCGCAATAATAGTACAATATCCCTCGATCTGAATATAGAACAAAAATATGTTAATTTGCTTAATAACATTTATGGACCTATATCCGATTATATTAACTCTCATGGTCACCTTGACCATACATGTAATGTTCATGCTTGGGAAGAAATTGGAGCAACTATACATGCCCCTTACCCAGAATCTAATTATTTATTGAATCTACATAACTTCTACCAAGGTTTCGGTTTTAATGAAGAATTAGATTATGAAATTGTTGAGGAATTTGCCATATTAAACGGATATCAAGGGTGTAAGAATGTAAATGCTTTTAAACCCGGAGAAACGCTTGAGTTTGAAGATTATAACATTAATTCCATTTCTTTTTCTGGACACTCTAAAGCTCATGTTGGGTTCTTTTTACCTGATGAAAAAATATTTCATATCAGCTGTCTAGGGTTTGACAAACCAAAACCAGAAATCGAAGGTTTTGGTCCATGGTATGGATTTAAGGAAGCCTCAATTTCACAGTGTATCAAAGATATCAAAAAAGCGGAGAATTTTTTCATACAAAACGCAAAATTTCTAAGTTCAAGCCATTCTTATATCGTGAAGAATCCTGATTTAAGCCCATTTGAGTATATGAGACACAAAATTAAAAATAACCAAGATAAAGTGGATAGAGTTCTGAAACTTCATGATGTATTGGAAACATCTGAGAATAAGATTGTCAAAAAACTACTAAAAATGGATTTATTTTTCCCCAAAAAGAAATTGAAGGGTGTTGTATTTGAAATATACAGATTTTGGGAATCATGGATAATAAGAAAACATCTCCATCGAAGTGAATTTTTTCCAAATATTCAAGAAAATTAATAGGTTAATGAGTTTAACAAATTATAATAAGAAAATGAGGTAGAAAAAATGATAATAGATGTTCATTATCATCTTATCCCAGGTGATTACAAACGTGAAAATGCTAAGGCAATGGTACCTGAACTTTTAAGAATGGCTAAAATTATGGGAATAACGATGAGTGAGAATTTGATAATTCAAAAATGCTCCGAGTTATATGGTGATAAAGATGGAAAAAAATTAATTAAACTTATGGATAAAGCAGGGATTGATTTTACAGTCGTTTGTCATGTTGATAATGCCGATAATGAATTACTAACTCCTGAATTAAATCAATTTCTCAATAAATCTATTAGTGATATTGCTAAAAAATATCCAAACAAATTAATATCTTTAGCGGGAGTTGATCCAAGACGATCAGAAGCCTTGGATATGTTGAAACAATGTTTTGAAGAATTTGGCATGAAAGGATTAAAATATCATCCAG
>JAHLWJ010000162.1 GCA_019057975.1 Promethearchaeota archaeon
CATCAGTTGGTTCTGACTTAGTTAAGTCCGTGTCCAACTTTTGGGGGTCATATCAAAATCCATAAAATTAAATACATTTTATATTAAAATTAATTAGATTAAAATAACTCACGTTACAAAAAGTATGCTTATTTTCAAATTATAAAATGTAATAATTCCAATCAATGAACTGCCAATTAGCAAAATCTATCTTATTGCTAATATTTTATTAACTGCTACCGTTACGTATAGCGGCTAACCATGTTGAACTATTTTCGCAATTATTTAAGAAACTGTAAATCTATTTAGGCTAATTTAAGTTCTGCTTTTATTGAATTAATTTGGGGGATTAATTCAAGAATATTCAAATAATATTTAGTTCTAAATGTGTTCAATATCCCCAGCCAAACCAAGCAGTAGAAATAGTGACCAACTTCCCTAATTTAAATAATAGTTTTAAATAATTTAGCAAGTTTCTCATTAAAGTATTTTATATGAAATGATTTAAGATATTTTTACTTTATGTTGGTAAGGACATTGCTGCACGGTCGTCGTTTTAAACTTCATAGGGATTTGACTAGATATACCATTAAACTGATTTAAATTTTTAGAAGGAAATATCAGATACTTATAATCTTATATTAGGTTGGATTAAAAATTAACATTTTCTAATTAATTATGTTTATGTTTGTTTTAAGAAATACAATGTGAGATAATTTTTTAAAATAATAGTAATAAATATTTAAAAGTAGATAAAAAACTTTCCATAAGGATGATTTCAGATATGAATAATCAACTAAGAAATATTAAAGTTTTAAAAAATAGATGGCATGTAATCAGTACTATTAATAAAGGCGGACAGGCAATAATTAAAAAAGTTAAAGATAAAAAAAATGATAAAATATACGCTGCAAAAATTTTCAGTATAAAGAAATTTCAAAAAGAAAGATTAGAAAGAGCCTTGAGAGAGATTGAGATAATAAAAAATTTAAAGGGTGGTGCTAATATAATTCAAATTTATGATGATAATGTAAAAGAAGCTATTGAAGGTAATGGTAATGAAATTTTTTATATTATGGATTTTTCTAAATATGGTAGTCTGAAAGATAACGATTTTTATTTTGAGGATGTTGAACTTGTATTAAAAATTTTTAAAGAGATTTTAATAGGCATTAGTAATGCCCATAAAAAAAGTATAATACATAGGGATTTAAAACCTGAGAATATTTTATTTTTCCCAACACAGAAAAAAGTTGTTATTTCTGATTTTGGAATTGGATTGTTGAAGAGAAGATGGGAAGACTCGAAAATAACTGAAAGCGAAGAATTCCTTGGCCCTATTTTTTTTATTTCGCCAGAACAGTTTACTTGTCCTAGTAAAGTTGATGAAAGAGCTGATATTTATTCTTTAGGGAAAATACTCTATTTTATGCTAACAAGAAATGGAAAAACATTTAGAGAAGAATTAGAAGATTTGAATACATATTTTAAAGAATCAAATCCATATATTCCATTAATCCAAGAAAATTTAATTAAAAAAATGGTTTTGAAAGAAAAGAATAAAAGGTTTAAGAATACTGAAGAGATTTTAGATGAAGTAAATTTGTTATTAAGTCAAATTAGTATTAATTCTAAAAGATATTTGCAAATTACAGGTAAAAAATTTAATTTTTACAAATATTTTATAAGAGACCAAAATGCAATTGAAGATTATATTAAAAATTTTTCAAAAGATTTGGTAAACAATTTGTTTATATTCGAAATAATAGTCGAAAATTTGCTTAAAGAGAGAAGAGAGAAAACATTAGATAAAATTTATGAAGATTTATTAGCTAAGTTTCCTACTAAGGGTAAAATAAATTGTGCAATCAAATGTGTATATAATTTTATTAATAATCCAAGAGAGCTTATAAATTTTAAAAATAAATATAAAAGATATTCTTTTCCTAATTACTATTTATCTAAATATTATTTTAATGCTAAATCATATGATAAATCTCATGAAGAGATTATTAAATCTATTAATTTAGAGGGGGTTCCCAAAATAAAATTAGAATATATATTATTCTTCTCAAAAATATGTAAAATGTGCAAGTGTACCAAGAAACATAATCCAGATGAACTTTTAAAAGATTTGATAATAAACATAAAAGATAAAAGTTCAAAAATCAAATTATACAAAATTATGGGTAATCATTTTTTAGACTCTGGTCAGAAAAGAGAAGGTTTAAGATATTTAGAAACCTTTTTAAATGTGGAACCTTTTGATAAAGATTTGAGGTTTACGGTTGGTTATGAATATTCTCAACTGAAGGACTACAGTTCATCATTGTTTCATTACACTTCGTATATTAATAGTTTTAAGGAAGATGGTAGAACTGTTAATAATATCGGTGTTATATATCAAAGAAATGGTATGATTTTAAAGGCAATGGAAAAATATAGAAAAGCTTTAGATTTAGGGAATACTTTAGCAGGTAGCAATATGGCAAAAAAATATATAGAGATTGGTCTCAAAAAAGATGCTTTGGAATTACTAAGAAAAATAATTAGGGAAAATGAAGAGTATGATAAAGATGTAGATAATACTTTTGGACTTATTTCTAATCAAGAAGACAAAGAAAAAGAGAAGGAAGAGAAATTATTAGAAGATGGAAAAATTATAAATTACCATAATGCAAAATATATTAATCAGTTAACAGAATCTGAAGAATTTGAATGGATTGGTTGCTGGGAAATTTGTGATAATTATGCAATTAAAATCGAAAGCAAAAAAAATAAAAAAACAATTAGCCAATTTGAAACGCCAAAAATAAAATTAATAGGAAATTTTGATAGAAATTGTTTCGATATTAATAAATTAGAATTAAATTCAACTCAGTCTTATAATGGTGGAGTAATTTATTTACTAAATAATAATGAATTTAAAGGTTATGCTATTGATTCAGATAAAAAAATATTAGAAATAGAAGGTAAAAGAATAAAAAATCCTGATGAATACTCAAAAAGTAAGAATAAGTTGTTGGATGCTTTTTTAAAGCGAGCAAAAATTAATAATTAAATTTGAAATCCTTTATAAATTAAAATACTTTGGTTTAATTTTTTTATTATCCTTAGTTTTAGAGTATGTCCATAAGGCTTTATCAATTGTTCTAATTGATAAATTATACTGTTTAGATAGCTCTCTTATTTTATTACAATATTTCTCCCAAAATTTAAAACTATAATAACTTGGCTTTTTCCATCCTAAAGATTCTATTACCCTAAAATCCATAATTGGGTATTTATCTGGGAATGCAAAGTGAAGTATTGTAGATGCCACAGGGTATCTAACTCCATATAATGTTAGCAAAGATGCAATCCTTTCCTTTTCGTTATTTGTTGAAAATGCAAGTCTAGTTACTTCTATAATTTTTCGTTCTTCATTATTTATATAGCGCCTTTTTGGTCTTGGAGACTTCCAACAGCAAAGTCTTATAAACAGTTCCTTATTCAAATATCTGTTAGTTTTTAGCCACTGTTTAACCTCTTTTTCTATAGCCACATCACTTGTTATATAGGGGTACCGGTCTGCAAGTTCAATAATATTTTCTTTATTAAATTCCATACTGTTTCTTAATAAAAAGGTAAATAAATATAACTGAAAAAGCCTTGTTTAAAACCACTCTAACAGAGCTGTCACCCAAGAGCTTCATTGCTTCCACTAAATATGTATTTGAATATTTCATGCCAGAAAATGTATTTTAAAAAAATTTAAAAACTTATATTAAGTAGCTTTCTAACCTCTCTAATAAAAATTAAGTCGTGAGGAGGCATTGGAAACGGGATGGAATAATCGTTTAAAACTTTATAGGTGCCATCATCTACAAGACTTTTAAACGGGTTATTATATAGCATTAGTCCATTAAAAACTGGAACTTTTATAACAAGTATTTTTACCTCATTTATATATGTAGAACCCGATTTATCGATCCAGTATTTTATAGAATTAACAAGTTCTTGTGCTTCTGAGTAAATTATCTTTTGCCTTTCCTTTTGATCAACTTCACCCTTGGTTGTTAGTTTTATCAGCCCCTTGTTCTCAGTTATTTTATTTATTGGATAGTTAACTGCATCAATCAGAAAGTAACCGGATTTGCAGAACCTTTCAAGAAATACTTTGGCAATATCCATTTTTTCATTAAATAAAGCTATAGATACTTTATTTCTTAAGAAATTACTTCCTCTGCTTTCATATTTGTAAAAGTATGACCACTCAGGATTTTTTACTCCTGTAACAGGATTTACTGGAGGTGGAAATGGTGGGGATTCAAAGATAAATAGAACTTTTATTTTATCAGGCAGAAACCTTTCTGCTGCATTCCTGTAGGGAGCTGAATCAATATTTCCAAATATTTCTCTGTAGTTATTGAGAATACCCATGTTAAGCCTCTTGCACCTCCTCAAGTCTTACTAAATTGTATTTGACTAGACTGTCTATAAAATTGTCGGCATCAATTATGAAGCAAAATATCTAAAATACTCTTTCTACAATACCTACCTTGTATTCCTCTAACTTATAGTTCTCGGTAAAAACCGAATCTTTGCCTGTAATTAATCTGCCATCTTTTAATATTAACTTTAGCATTTTTTAATAATAACTTTAGTGATAAAATATATTTTATTTCAATATTAATTGGGAGTAAATAAAATGATAAATAAAACAGTTGAATTTGATTTACAAATTGGTAGAGCAAATATCTGGTTAAGAAAATCTGCTGTATTTTCTGAAAGTGATGATATTCAAATATTTGCAAAATTTTATTTTTTATGGTCAGCATTTAACTCCCTTTACAACTTGGCATACGATGAAAATATAGATGAAAAATCACGCATTAAATCGTTGCTGAATCTTCTTAGTGAAGCAGATGTAGAGTCAATTATAAATAATAATTGCAATTACTTAATGAATATTAAAGAACCCGTAGAGAATGAGAGACATCATATGCTAATGATTTATAATAGACTTTATCGGGAAAATCCAAGAAATAGAAATTATGATGAAAAAAAATATAATAGAATTTATGAAAGTAACAATATTGATTTTAAAAGTAAATTAAATGCTGTTTTTTTAACTATTTATCAAATAAGAAATAATTTAACTCATGGAAATAAGTCAGGAGATTTAAGAGACAGGTTATTAGTCAAAAATGCAATTCCTATAATTGAAAATACAGTTAAGCTTCTTTTAAAGCATTTGAAGGAGAATTGATGAAGTATTTTGCTTATGGCTCAAACATGGAAAATTCCCAAATGTTAAGGAGGTGTCCTAACTTTAAGTTATTAGGAAGAGCCAAGCTTAATGGATTCAAATTAGATTTTACAAAGGAGTCATCATTATGGGAGGGTGGTGTTGCAGACATAGTCAAAGACTTAAATAATCATGTCTGGGGTGTTCTATATAAATTAACCGAACAAGATCTTGATTCTCTAGATACTTATGAGGCTTGCCCTACATATTATAAAAGGAAAAACATTTCTGTAGAATATAAAAGCAAAAATGTTGAAGCTACTGCGTATGAAGTAGTAAATAAAGAGCCTTTTATACTTCCTTCAAGAAAATATATGAATGCAATAATAAAAGCTACAATAGAGAACTACTTTCCAAAAGAATACATTGATTTTTTAAAATCAATCAAAACTAATTCATAAAATTTTATTTACTCTTTTGACAGCTACTCCAAAGAATATAGAGTAAAGAGTTCATAGTATTTGCGATGGAGTTAATTACTGTTTTCTTTATTTACCAAATGTTTTCCCTAAATAATTATGTATTTATGTTTTTGAATAAATATGATTTTATTAAAAATTAATTAATATTTAAAAATAAGGCCCCCCTTTTTTATAGTGTCCCATTTGTCCCATTTATAATCTTGACCACAATGCTCAGCCAGATAGAACGATAATCCAAATCTATTAATGCATCAAAGGGTTTTTTCAAGGTATACTCTAGCTTTTTGCCTCTAAGTTGTAAGTTCGAAAGTAAAAAATTGATAAGTTGTCTTTTTTGTTCTACTTTAGAACTTTCAAATAATTCTAGTGCTTTAGAACATATATTTAATAAGGAAATAAGCGTCATTGAGTAGTTTTCATCTGCTTCAATAATTTTTTTAAGTTGATTGTTTAATTCATATTGTCTTTGTTTTAATTCAATGGCTTTTTTATCGTATTCATCTTGAGTAATTCCCCCTATCTAGTGAATTTAACAACTCTTCTAATTTCCTTAATATTTTCAACCGTTTTTTTATCCTTTCTTCCAGACTTGTTTCCTTCTTTTTCTTTCTATGATATTTTGTTTTTCTGTATTCTCTTAATTGCTGTGTTTTATAACTTAAATCATAACAGTGTCTGCATAAAAAGGCTTTTTCCCCTGGTGGTAAATACAACTTCTTTGCCCTTCTACTGCAACCAGGACAAACAAACCAACATACAAAACCGAACTGAACTGGAGTAGAAACTACATCTATTTCTTGAATACTAACATTAGAAATTTTAAGTTCCACTCTTCCACTTTTGGTATTATCTGTTAAAACTTTTGCAACGTCTCTAATATCTATGCTGTCTATACCTTCAACTAATCTTTTCATTTTTGTCTAAATCATCTGAAAGTGTTTTACTTATATTCATCTGTTTATCAACAATACTAACATGATCTACTTTCTTAACTGAAACATTTATAGGTGGTCTTTTAATATCTATTGAATATTTGATTAATCTGACCAAATGATTATCGGCTTTCTGTCTTATTCTTTGAATTGTTTCCAAGTTATTATAAGTATCACCAACAGCAATACTATAAGCAGTTATACGATCCAGATATGCACCTACTATTAACTCGTTGATAATTCTATCTATTATTATACTAGTCTTTTTCTCTTTACCAGTTAGTTTGCTATTTAAACTTTCAGCAACTAATTGAATTGGTTTTCTGCTTATATCGCTTAATTTCAGCATTGGAATAGCTTGAATATGCACATAACCTTCTTTACCTAACTTCTCTAACTCATCTTTCATTTTCTTTAAATCCCTTTCATCTTTTACAGTAAAAGTTAAAGTGCTATACTCTGTATTATCCTTTTTGGCTAAACTCTTTTTTCTCATTTTTTCCTTTCAACGTCAAAGTATTATAAATTATAATAGTTAGCAAAATTAGCAAGTTAGCACCTATACACCCAATAAACAGGTCTAAAATACCTTTGTGAAAGAAGAGTGCTAATATGCTAATTATTATATATATTTATATATAATATATAAAAATACCACTATATAGGCTTATAGGAGCTATTATAATATTTAGCAAGCTATCTGCTAATTATTGCTAACTTTGCTAACTTTATGGTTTACAAAGCCATTTTCCTGTTAACTATTAAAAAATTTTGCTAACTATTATTGCTAAATTTATACAACTCTATATACCTTTTTTTTCTTAGTTCCCGGTTCCCCTTTAAAACTTATTTTAACTTTCTCCTCTTCTATAAGAGTAGTCAGAATAACATCTAAGGTCCTTGAAGACATATGGCTATTTTGGAGCAGCCTAGCCCTCTCGATAGGAGAATACTTCTCAATTATGTTAAATATTTTTTTCTTATCTTTTTCTTCTTCAGTGAAGCTAACATGTCTTTCCAATACTTCACTTATACTTTTCTTTAACTTATTTACCAGTATCATTGCTCTATTTATTGAATCTATGCTTATTTCCATGTTACCGGTACTAGATATCTCATATAGCATTGCAAACTTAAGCAGGTAATCAGAAAGCCTCCCGTAGAATCCGCTAATACCTTTATCATCAGGTAGTTTTTCTATTTCATCTTCATGCCTTCTAAGCCACTTTATTTGATTTACTTTAGCTTCCTCTGTTAAAGACATCTCACCACTGAGGTTTGAAATATGTTCAAGTTTTGAAATTAAAGTATCTAAAACTTTACCTTCTGGTACTTTTGGTATTGGATACCATTTATCTTTATCATCAGAAGTTGCAGGAATGTATACAAATCTACCCAAAAAACCACCTTTAACATCACCTTCTCCAATCCTACCAACAAACCATTCAAGGCTAGTTGCAGTCATTATATTTATATAAAGGTCTTCTATCTCATATGGACTTTTACCTGAAAGCTTCTTTTTCAAAAACCCGGGGCAATCAAAGGCTTCAGTTAAAAACTCTTTTGCCCCACTCATATAATTTTTAGTTGCTTTAGTTAAAAAGGATCCAAATTCAGACCAAAATATTACTCCTTTTGAATTTTCCTTAAGAGTCTCAAATAGACCTTCAGGGCTAAAATCATATGGTAGCAGCAGATCTTTATCTAATCTATGTATAAGCCCTCTACCTATATTTAGAGTAGCAGTTTTTCTCATAATAGTACTTTTACCAATAAGTACTATCCATAAATTAGGATATAGGTTGCCTATCCCATATGGTAGATATACATTTCTATTTAAAATTGTTGCAATTACTCCAAGTGCAACCAGTTCATGATACTTTTTAGGTGCATCTGTAACTTCACATGCATACTTTTCACAGTAGTATTTAACAAAATCATCTGAGGGAATATTAGGAGTATCAGTTTTTAGAGCTTCTATTTTATCCAGTCCTTCTTTAGCAATGGTACTGGAATCTTCATATTTTTCTGCATTTTTAATAATGCTATCAAATTCATCCTTTAATCCTTTAACTAAATAATCGTTTGCATCTATCTTATTTCTTTCTTTCCTATATTCTGCAATATAGACATCTATCTCATAATTGAAAAACTCTAATATTTCTTTGGCTCTCCTTCTAGCAAACTCTGCTTCATCATATAAAATTATTATTTTTTTAACATGTTTTGGTATATGCTCCAAATGACAACCTCTTAATACCATTACCTGACCTGCTACCCCTAATGCATAATAGCCTAAAATCCAGCAAGATATGCAGTTATATTCTCCTTCTACTATAACTAGTCTATCTGTGCCTTCGGTGTACTTTAACATCCAAAGACCATATAGCCAGCTGTGACCTTCAGGCATTATCCCGCTTTTTGGAGAACTATATTTAGGCTTAATCCCTCTATATTTTTTACCATAATAATTACGCCTATAATATAGATATTCACCCCCAGCATTGTAGTATCTTATATTTGCATATTCTTTATCGGGAAAGTTTACAAGTCTCCATTCTTTTTGTATATCCTTATCAAATCCTCTAAGTTCAAAATAATTACTTTTTGTTTTTGTTAATATTCTTTCCATAACTTTACCTCATTTTCATCTAAAGATTATGAACCAGTGCTTTTAAATCCCGGATTGCATTAATAAACCTGTTAGCACTAACCATTTCACTACTGCTGTAAAAACCTGTTATAAGCTCTCCAATATTTCCTTTATTTTCAAAACAGAAAAAAGTAATATTTCCTTTTTTATAAGTTCTTATAAGTTTTATATCTTTTGCTTTTAAAAACAGGCCAGGTAAAAATCTTTGGTTTTAAAAACTTCATTTTCATTCATATTCATGGATCTCCCTTTGCTTGACGTTTGTATCAGATTGAAATCATATCTGGAAAAGTGGAATATAATCTGTTTATATTCCCTTTTTTTATCCAGAAATATCTTTTAATTTTCTTTTAGATGAGTTAAAATGTAGTCAATAAAAATACCCTTAATATGGTGGTATTTTTATACTAAATTTTAATTTTGTGGTAAAGATTTTAGGTTTGAATTAAGAAGTAGTAGTTATCCTTCCAAAAAGTGGTATATAAGCCGAGTTATAAACTAAAAATGCTTAAAAGA
>JAHLWJ010000163.1 GCA_019057975.1 Promethearchaeota archaeon
TTTACCACCTTCACCTACTCTTACAAGATAATATGACATATTATTGCTCCTTTAAGACATAAGTTTAATGCTGGTTATTTATGAGATATTAATGAATTATTATATCATATTATTTAAACATGGTATTTTTGTACTAAATTTTAAACTTGATGTAGTGATTTTGGTGCAGCACAAGCATAATAGCTTTATTACGTATACCTTTTAGGTATCTTTTGTTAGGCATTTTTAAAAGCCTTTCAGCCTCTACTGGCTCTAAAACTACCGGAAGTTTTTTTCTCCTGGTAAATTTCATAAAAAATCCCTTTTAATTCCTATTATGCATATTATACATAGTATATAGCAGGGTTTTCAAGGGGTAGGATAAATTGCGAACCATATCACAAAAATTGGGTGGATTATTGATTGGCAGAATTTTTAATATTGGCTCATTTAAATAAAAACTAAATATTATTCAGTACTGCCATCAGATTATCAAAATCAGACATAATAAAAATATTTGTATTATATTTTTCATCTAATTTTAATTTCAATAACCAGTGCTTCATACTTCTGTCCAAAATTAAATAGTTACAATAAGGTAATAATGCTGAAACTTGTTCAATATCCATTACATCACCTGGCTTAACTTTGGTACTTTCAGTTAAAATTTTAGCAAAGATTTTACATTTTATTTCAATAATTGGTATTTCCTTAAATGTATCTGATAGATAAAAGCCTCTTAATCCATTAAGACCTTTAGGTTCTCCCTTAAAATGATTCCACCAACTTAATGGTTCAGCCAAAGCCAATAAATTATTGTAGTTTTCTAATGAAAAATCTCTTTGAATAAAAAGCTTTTTAAGACTGCTGCTACCTAATTTCATTATGGCAGCCAAGCAGCCTTCATATTCTAATTCCAGTCTCTGCTTAAAACTTTCTTTTCTCTTTTGCACATCTATTCTTAAATTTTCCAACTTATTTTTAAGATTTTCTTTTTTCTGCTCAACTTCAGGCATAGATTCCATTTTTGGCATATTTACCATTACAATATACTTTTTATCTTCCTTTAATTCCTTTATTGGATCTCTTCTAAATGCATGGAGATATGAAATTGTTACACCTTCTGACTTTTCTATATAAGCTTTCATAAACTGCTGGACTTGATACTTTTCTATGCTTAATCTGAATTTGAATTTAGTGCCCTCAGATAAAGAAGATAAAATATCAAGAGTTAAATTATCATTCCAGTATATCTCTTCTCTCTGGTCAGCAATCGGACAAATGATTTTTCTTTCATCAACTAATTTTTTAATAGTATTATAAATTTCTGGGATCGTTTTTAAATCTGATTTATTTTTAAGGGAATTACCTTTCCACTTTACAATCTTAATAATAATTGAGGAATCTAACCATATAATTGGTATATCACATTTTATTAGATTAATTTTCATTTTAATTTCGCTTTAAAGTAATCTTCATAATAGTCCCTTAAAATTGTCAAGCTCATATCATGATTAAATGAATCGATTGCCTCCTTGAAAGCCAGAAGCCCCACAGAAAGCTCCTCGTCTGTACCGTATCTGAGATACCGCCCGACGCTCTTCTGGGCAACACTTGCAATGAAAGGTTTAAACTCCCTGATAAGGCTGCCTGAGAGGGTGCTGTCACCCCTTGCTTTTGCCGCCCTGTCTTCAAGTGTCTGTTTGTGGATAAACATCTATATTATTGTCTATCTATTAGAAGTTTATTTTGTAGATTTTCCGCTAAAAAGCTCGGCTATTATGCCGTCAAGCTTCTTTTCCATCTCACCCAGGTATTTCTCAATATCGCTTCCGCTTATATTTCCCTTCCTTAGCTCTTTTCTCTTACCTGCGATCTCTTCTTTCAAACTTTCAATCCTGTATTCAATCTGCTCAAAATTAAGGCCCTCGGATACGATAGACTTCCTGAGCCTCTCGATTTCTTTTTGAAGCTCCTTAGGCCTTTCTCTTGAATAGAAAAACAGTGCAATAACTGCACCAACAAGTATTATCAATACTATCCATAAAGCTGCCATATCAATCCTTATTATACATATTTAGTTAAATATTCTAAACAAAATGAACAATAAATCCCTGTCATGGAGTATATGTAATATACAGGCTTATTTCATTATCCATATAACCCCAGTAATTTATTTATTAATACAATTATACCCTATTTCAAGGCAAAGCTTAAAGTTAGAAGTATAATAAATACAATCCAGGAGAAGAAAAAATCTTTCAGTGGCTATATGATTCCTTTCTATGTTTTACTCTGTAGATATAGACAATCTTATTTTTATCATCTATGCGATATAGGATCCTATAATTTCCACTTCTTAGGCGATAGCCTTCTTCAGCAGTTAGCTTTAAGCAATTAGCTGGCCGGGGATTAGACTTCAAAGAATCTATTTTATCTCTTATCTGAATAAAAAACTTCTTCTCTAAATTATCCAAATCCCTCTGTGTCGAAGGCATGACCTCTATTTTATACACCACGTCTCCTCAAATATTCCTCAAAAGGAATAGCCAGCTTTTCCTCTTTGCGAAGAGTCTTTAAATCTAAAATATCTTCCTTAAGTTCCTCTTCTTTTAGTTTTTCTTTAATCGCCTCTTCTATAAAGAAACTGTATTTAATCCCATGTTCTTTACAGAATGTTTTAAAATTCCCTATTACATCTTTACTGATCTTTATAGCAAATGTAGTTTTTTCCATAATTCTTACCTCCTGACCAAAATATACTACTAATTATAACTTTGTCAATATAAAGTTAACTAAAGTTATATAAAGTTGTAATTTTCAATAATCAAAAAGATATAGATGTTAAATATATATTACTATAAAAATATCACAATTAAAAAAGGATTAGCTCTATGAACAAGAACCAGAAACGATCATTAGGCTCCCTCTTGATATGGGGCACGGTCACCATAATATTTATTCCTTTATTCTTCATAGGAGGCGGCCCCAGGGCATGGGTACTTGATAATACCAGATTCATAATTTCAGCTTCCATCTTTGCTGCCGGATACATTTCATTTTTTACTATGCTGGGTTTAACCAGAAAGAAAAATACCGATAATATTGAAAGGGATGAAAGAGACATATTAATTGGCAGGAAAGCGAGTGAGATAACCCTGGCTATTGTACAGGGATATATTTTCTTTGTCTGTATCATCCTTTATACTCTCTACGATAAAACTAATAGTGTTCCAGCAGGCTGGATGTGGTTTCTGGGATATACCTGTATTTTTACTGGATACATTTCGAATTCAGCAATAAGTCTGATACTTTATAAATCAAA
Source organism: Promethearchaeota archaeon (assembly GCA_019057975.1). The sequence continues at coordinate 3,305 of JAHLWJ010000163.1, forward strand.
AGCCGATATCCTATGAGTAGCTACAGGATAAAGACATCTATACGGTCCCTGCGGTTTGAACATAATGAGATGACCCAGCAGGAACTGGCAGACAAAGTAAAATGTACAAGACAGACCATTGCCGCCCTGGAGCAGGGCCAATATAGTCCATCTCTGATTTTAGCCCACAGGATTGCAAAGGTTTTTGAGAAATCAACTGAAGAAGTTTTTAAAATAAATGATGAGGCAAAGTAAAGAGATTTATATGAAGATTGAATTTGGAGGCTAAAGTGGAAGATAAAAATGATTGGTGTGGGAACATTGCCAAAGAAGTCGATAAACACAAACAAAGATTTAGTATTGCACTTTGGCTTCCGCTTGGAGTAGGCATTGGTTTACCACTCGGTATTCCACTGGGTAATATTGCTTTTGGTATTCCAATAGGTTTAGCTATTGGTGCAGCAATTGGAGCCAGTCTTGATGCTAAAGCAAAAAAGGAAGGGAGAGTAATTTAATAAAATGAAAAAAATAGGTAATAATTAAAATTTTATAGTACTCATATTAAAAATAATCATCTTTAACCTCGAAATTATAACCATGAAAAGGGATTGTCACAAGTTTTGTGGAAATTCCTAATTTATTTAAATACTAATATTTCTATTTCTTTTAGTAAAGATCTTTTAATCTTATTGGACTAAAATACAAATCTCTTTCAACTTTTAGACCAAAAGGACCTCTTATACTTTCTAATTCAGATAAAAAGAAATAACCAAGCTCTTTCTCAAATCCATCCACTAATCCAAAAAAGGTATCAACACTATCAAATTCAGTAGCATACCAAGTCCAATTAGAATCAGGGGTAAAAAATTTGACGTAAGCAATTGCATTTAATCCAAGTTTTTCTTGATCCTTTAGATAAGGTATCGTTTTCTTTAATTCATCAGTTAGTAATTTCAATTTAATCACTTTCTAAAAGTAATTATTAATTTTAAACAGGTATTTGCATATATGTACAATAACATATATATACACAATTTCAAAGCGATTAATCTATGGAATTTAGAAATTTATTAGAGGAGATAAATATAATGCTATCTGTTGATTGAGATTAGTATATAAGCCGAGTTATATACTAAAAATGCTTAAACGATGTGTTTAAAGTTGTAATAAGAAAAATTTAAAAAAATTATTTTTTTATAATTGAATTTTTAAAATAATTATTCATTAAATAAGATAGCATTCCAACTTTTTCATAATCTATTTCTCCATCTGGATAGATAACTTCTTCATCGGTATCAACACTTACCACCTCTCCAATGAACATGTCATGAGTACCAAGATGGATTATTTTTTTAACCCTGCATTCGATATTTATGGGACACTCTTTAATAATTGGAGAGCTGACAATAAATCCTTTTTCTTTTGTTAAGCCTAGTTCTTTAAATTTATCAATATTTTTTCCAGAGTTAGTACCACAAAACTCGCAGGCTTCAATCATTTTCTCATCAGGAATATTTATTACAAACTCTTTTGAAGCACTTATCAGTTCATGACTATATCTTGAGGGTCTAATAGAAATCGAAATCATTGGTGGATTGCTACAGACAGTCCCAACCCAGGCAAGAGTAATTATGTTATCTTTACTTTTATTTGAACATGAAACCATAACAGCAGGATTAGGATACATCCTCTCAGATATATCTATAGATTTTTTCATATAATTCCTTTCATTTTTCAATTAAATATTTTTAAAAATTATATCTAATAGAAAAATATATAACAATTAATTGTGACAGTTTCCGAGTTATAAACTAAAAATACTTAAAAGATGTGTTTAAGGTTATAATAATATTTAAAAGATTTAAAAATCAGAACCTTAAACTTTTAAAAATAATTTATATATTTATTTAATAGTAAGGATTTTTTCCAGAGCTAACCTTCGCCTTGGAGCAGGGCTGAAGCTTTCATCTGAATATCCTATTGTAATCAAGGATATTACCCTCCAAGTGGAATTTATGTTTAAAATCTTTTTTATCCTTTTTTCACTAAACCAGCCAATCCAGCAGGATGAGAGCCCTAGTTCTTCAGCCTCCAGTACTATATGCTCTAAAGCTATTCCCATATCAAGAATATGATATTTTATACCGGAAGCTACCTCACCAAGATAATGGGTTATGACATTGCTTCTAACAGAGCAGCCCACAATGATAAGAGGGGCTGAAACTGCCCACTGGTTAATAACTCCAAAAGTTTCCTTAACTATTTTAGTAAGTAAATTTTTATCCTTAACTGCTATAAATCTCCATGGCTGGCCGTTTGATGCTGATGGAGCCAGTATGGCTGCTTCTATTATTTTATTTATCTTGTCTTCTTCTACAGGTATATCTTTATATTTCCTTATACTTCTTCTTTTTTTTATGACTTCAAAAACTTCCATATATGCCTTTCTATCACATAAAGATTTGTTTGAAAAGATTTATTTTTAGGAAAAGTGCAGTTAATCTCATAAGCCGAGTTATAAATTAAAAATGCTTAAAAGATTTATTTAAGGTTGTGATAAGATAAGTTTAAATATATATCAATAATTAATATTTACTATTCATAGTACTATTACAGGATTATTTATATCTATTTTATCTAATTCCTTCTTCTACTATGCTGGCATAAATACTATATAATAAGCCTTGAGCAAAAATATCATTGATATGACCCCCAAAAATTGGACACACAATTAACTAATCAGAACCAGCTGATGAGACTCACTTTCTTTATCTTTTTTATTAATTATATTTTCAAATTCTTCCAGTGATATCTTGTATTCTCTTGATAACTCTGCCTGGGTAGCTGAACCCGATACAATAGATTCTACTACCTGTTTCTTGAAATCATTACTAAAGCTTCTTCTTACTCTCATCTGATGAGACCTCCTATCTCTTTAGTCTTTCTATTCTCACCAGTTATTCTAACCTAACTATTTTTAGTTAACAACGTGTCTAACCTATAGGGCTTGTTGCCCAAGGCACCTCAATTGCTAATTTTTTACCAAAACTCCTAAAAATATCTTTTACAATTCGAGTAACAACAGTAAATTTTCTTGAAAGACTGGATTTTATTTCCTCTATATCCAACATCTTTACCATTTTCTTTAAATTTAGTGCTGTGGCAGTCATAAGAAACTGTATTTCTACTTTTTTTAGACCCCTGAATCTTGCTCTTGACATACCGTGATAGGTCTTAGCCTGTCCCATAATCCCTTCCAGAATAGTACCCCTTAGTTTCTGCATAACCTTTCCGTATCCTGAATCATACCAGCTTCTGGCTTTATCGTAGCAGGGACTATCATAACGGGATACTGTCCTAGAATTTCCTTTTCCTGATATGCACTTTCCCTTTAAAGGGCACAGGTTACAGTCTTTCTTGTTGGAACTGTAGTTTATGCGGTTTTGTGGACAATTTTTAGATCTTCTTTTAAGTAGCTTTCCATTGGGACATACGTAGCAGTCTCTAATGCTATCATACCTAAATTTATTTTTTGAAAAGTAGCCAGGCTTACTGGTTTTAGTTTCAGGTCTTATGGCGGTTTTAATGTTTTTGTCCTGAAGATAGGCAAGACACTCTTCAGATCCATATTTGGTATCAGCGGCAATCCAGGTTGGGGTACCCAGTATCCTCTCGTGTGATTCAACAAGGCCTGGAACTGCACTAATATCATGGGTTACACTGGGAGATGGGCAAACTGCGGTAATTATTCCATTTGTATCTGTGGCTATATGAGCTTTATAGGAAAGGTGGCTTCCAGCACCAGGTTTACGGGTAATAGTGGCATCAGGATCAGTAGTTGATCTTTTCCTTAAAGATAGCCTGTTTATATCCCTTCTTCTTTTACCCATTTTATCTTTATCAACCTCTCCGGTATAGCGGGCTCCACTCAGTTTCTTTTTAGGTTTATCTTTTCTGTCAAGTTTTCTCCAATACTGCCTGGGAGAAAGACCAATTTCAACCATAGAGCGGTCAGATGCATCAGCTCTAACTATGGTGGAGTCAATTAACATCCCTTCACTTGATACAAGTCCTAGTTCTATACATTTTATGAGTATCTTTTCAAAGATATCTAAAAATAACTTCTTTCCAAATCTTACTCTAGCTTTGGAAAATACACTGTGGTTTGGTACTTCTTCATCCAGGTCATATCCGATATACCAGCGGTAGGCAAGGTTGAGGGATATTTCCTCCACAAGCTTTCTTTCTGATCTAATGTCAAAAAGGTACCCAACCAGTAGCATTTTTACCAGGACCGCTGGATCAATAGAGGGCTTTCCTGTGTGGGAATAATAGCTTTTAGTAATATCCCTTACAAAATCGAAAGAGACCAGACTGTCCAGTCTCTTTAGAAAGTGATCCTCTGGTACCAGCGAATCTAGATTTATATTGTAATAGATTCTTTGATTAAAATCTTTTTTGCCCTGCACCGGCCACCTTCTTTCTTCTTAAGATAAGAGTATCTTTGTCTGATATTTCCCATTCAACAGGGTCACTTTTAGAAAAATTCATTGCCATAGCGATGGCCCTGGGGAAGTTAATGTAGTACTGGTTGAAATCTTTACGTGTTATCTGTTGTATCTTTGCAGTATAGCCCATTTTTTACTCCTTGATAGTTTGTAATAGTTAATTAACTATTATTATACATTATTACCAGGAGTTTGGCAACAAGCCCATAGGGTTCACCCCAAAGTTATTTGGTAATATAAATAAAATTGTACTTATTATTTTTTCTTAATTAATAGAATAGGGTATACTAAATCTCTACAGATTCAGAAACCTAAACCGCATGCCAGCCATTTTAAATAAGTCGCAGTATGGGGTAGGAGGACTATTAGCAGATTAAATATAGTGTTAATTAAATTCAAGGTAAACAAATATTGATTTGAAAATGAGATTATTATCATTTACATTTGACAGCAATTGTATATTCAGTTTTAAAAAATGTCTTTTTGAGTACGAAGGTAGGGAATTTGTTCTTATTCCAGGTGATGACAAAGTATGCGATACTTTACAAACAACTATGGAAAAAGAAGGGGAATGGCCAGAAATATTTAAAACTATTAATAAATTTTTATTCTGTTTCGGATGGGCAAATTCATGCAGTTTTAAAGTAAAGGGCAGTAGTTCTTTTCCATTACAAGTAGATTTGTTTAATACCGAATCCCTTTATAGTGAAAATAGGCATTACAGAAATAAAAAATTAAATGATTTTAGTTCAATAATTGAAGTAAAAACAGAAGAACTTGAGATAGCCTTGTCTTTATTTAATGAGGCCAATTATACAAATGATGATTTCTATAAGTTTCTTTGCCTATGGAAAATATTAGAAATACGCTATCCAAACAGGAAAACAAAAACTGCTTCAGATTATATTAACCAAATTTTAAGTAGCAATGTTAACATATATGTTCATGATTATATAAAAGATTTACAAAGTAGAAATATTAATATTGGAAAATATTTTAAGGAAAAATTTAGGTCATCAATAGTTCATATAACAAGGCCTCCTATAAAAATATCTTTTAAACAAAAAGATTTTAGGGATATAAAAAAAGCATGTTATTCTATAGATTCATTTATAAGACATTTTATAAAAAAGGAACTTAATTTACCTAAGCATTGTAGTAAAATTAATGTTATTAAAATAAATACATTTAGAGTAGGATAAAAATTTCTATGTATTATAGTAAGTCCAACACAGTTAGCAATATGTGGTATATCGTCGGAAATAAGTTAAGAGGGTTTTAAGTCCCCAAGTTTTTTAAACTTTTTATTTATTATAGCTAATATTTTAAATATTATTAATATAAATATTTATATATAATTGTTTTTTAGATTTTAGAACCCTTCTGAAATTGATAATTAAGCTTCGGTATTCTCTTTGTTTTCTTCCTTTTCTTTTTTTGGAATAATTACTTCTTTTAGTGTTTCTGCTTTTTCTTTGCTTTTTTTCACAAATTCTTTTGTTTTGTCTATGGCCTCAGTTACACCTTTTTTACTTTTTTCAACAAATTCTTCGGTTTTATCTTTTATATCTTTTCTAATCCCTTTTCCTGGTTTAGGTGCAAATAATATTCCAATGATAATGCCTAAAAACAATCCAGTTAATAAAGAAATTAGTATCCCTAAAAAATAATTTTTTTCTTCTTTTTTTACTTCTTTTTTCTCTACTTTTTCTTCTTCTTTAACTTCTTCTTTTACCTTTTCTTTGTTTTCTTCATTCATCTTTTCCACCTTATACCGTGTTAATGTAATAATCAATTATTAATAATTGTATTTATGTTATTTATTATACAAATTATCACAAATTGGTAATATGTTCAAGATATATAATAATGGTTGGCTGCCCAGA
>JAHLWJ010000012.1 GCA_019057975.1 Promethearchaeota archaeon
TTTCCCATATTATCACCCATACCCTAGTAATTGCCCATAATTTAAAAATCTTTGTAAAATACCATATCATTTAATTTAAATATGATTTTGATAAAATTCTTATTTCCATCGGTGCTGGTTTATTATTAATATTTATTTAAAAATCCACTACTAACAAGTTAAAAGAAGTAATAGTACACTCACTTGAATTTAATACTTCGATTCATTTTTAATGACATTTTCAAAAACTTCATAGGGTTGAGCACCGATCACGAATTGGTCACCAATTAAAAATGTCGGTACGCCATTAATCCCGCGTCTTCCTAATTCAAACATGTTTTTCTTTAACCGATTGGCGGGCTCATCGCTTTTTATATAAGCCATTATCTCTTCCTTATTCAATCCAACGGATTCTGCAAGCTCTATTAGTAGAGAAAGATCCCCAATATCCTTCCCTTCTTTCCAATAAGTTTCAAATACTAATTTGTGAAACTTGTCAAACACTCCTTTTGTTCTCGCAAATTCAGAGACAAATAATGATATATGCGAATTCGGCAACGTTTTGGTATACTTTAACGTAAGACCCTCCTCATCTGCTAACCTTTTTACATTTGCCATAACCATCTCTAAATAATCTCTAGGGAAAGATAAACCTTCCATCTTAAGTCCTTTCTTAGGGGTTTCAGGGTGGATTTCAAATGGTTCCCACTCTACATCAAGATTAAATTCCTCTTTAAGCTTCTCTATTCGGTAGAAACCGATGTAACAAAAAGGACAGATATAATCTGAATAAACAATTACTTTCAACTTTTTTTGGCTCATAATTCACTGTTTAGAAGGGAAGATACGTTTTTATACTTTATTGAATTGAAAAATAGCAGGATCCGCTAAAATAATAGCTAGAAAAACAAATTAAGAAAAACTTACTTATAAATCTTTATCCACTCATTTCTTTCTTCATAATTACATAAAGATTAAAACATCTAAACATTGATTTTTTTAGAGAAATTTTCTTATTAAATATATTAAATATCTCTTAAAAATCATTAAATAATTCGCAATATACTAAGAATCAATGGCAGATACTAAATTACAATCGACTGAAAATGATTCTGAGAAAGGAATAATTAGAGAAGAAATTAAATATCAATATTTTTGGTATCTCTTTATGCTATTTACGATTTATTTAGGCTCATTGGTCATTCCTGCTATATTATTTATGACTTATATGATTCTTTTTTTCTTACCACATTTTTTAGAAACTACAAGTTTTATCGCGCTTTTTACTGAATTTAAACCCGTGATGGCATTAATCTCTATGCCCTTGGTTCTTATTGGTTGTTATCTAGTCCGCTTATTTTTTGTGGGATTAATTACTCGCGCTTTTTGGAAATCGAGCGAAAAAAAATCTCCTAGTAAAAGTGGAATAATACCAAGAAATTTTCCGAGTAGAACTTTGAATTTTTATCAGCAGAGGAGCTTTTTGATTAAATATGGAAAGAATTCCTTTACGAAAGGTATCTTTCCATGGCTTAATAATTGGTTCTTTACCTTTGTCGGAGCAAGCAAAATCGGAAAAGGTACAACATTCGAAGAATCAATAAGTAATGATAAATTTATTGAAGTAGGTAAGAACTGCTACATAGGGGTCAGTTCTGCTATAACCAGCCACGCTACTGAGGGAATTTTTGGGAATATTTCTTACTTTAAGGTAAAAGTGGGAGATAATGTTACAACAGCAGTAATGAATATCGTTGGCCCTGGATCAGAAGTCTACGACAATTCTTTTTTACTTCCCTTAGCTTCAACCCCAAAACATAGTATACTAAAAGGAAATAATTATTATTGGGGGATTCCATTGAGGAGAATATTTAGAAAAAAGATAATGCAATACTTAGGTTTGACACCTAAAGATTTAGAGAAAAATGAGAATATTGAAGGATATCGAGATGAAAATTTACTTCAAAGTTTAAAACTTGAGAAACAATCAATAAAATCTGATGAAACCTTTGGAAAAGAGCAAAGAACCACAGAAATAGATGAAGAAAAAATAGATATTAATAAATTAACGGAGGAAGATTTAGCACTTGATTTCACAACAAGTAGCTCAATTTCAAGGGTAAATCTAAAGTTTTTAATCATCTATATTCCTATTTTTTGGCTTTCTGGTATGCTAGTAACCATAATGTTTTATACGTTCACTGTTTATGTTCGAGACTGGTTGGTTATGGCATTTTTTTTACCAACGATGGTCATCCTTATGTGGTTTATTTTTATACTGGCTTGTTTCTTCTTCAGTAAATTATTTTTAATTTTAATCAAATTAATACATAGACCTAAAGAAGGAATCTTTAAATCCGAAGTTGGAGACACAAATTTCGAGTTTTGGTGTTTACGGACTGAATTAAGGAAGATTATTCTATGGCTTATACGTAATTGGCCTATTCCATGGATGGACATATTAGCCTTCAAATTTTTTGGAATAAAAATGTCTCTTTCCAGTTCATTATATGATTCATGGTGTGATGGTGAGTTTATTAAATTTGGGCATAAGAATCTTATAGGTCAAGGGTCTGTGGTAATGAGCTCAATGGTCGTTGGAAAATATTTAATAATTAAAGAGGTTATATGCGATGATTTTGCTGTGATAGGAGGATTATCAACAATTGCACCTGGAACAATAATAGGTAAAGATTCTGTTGTTGGTGCTATTAGCACAACCACATATAATCAAATTATCGAACCAGGCTGGATCTACTTTGGAATTCCTGTTATCAAGCTAAAAGAAAACAAATATGCCGAGTCGCAAAGAGAAATCCTTATGAAAAGAGATGTAGACGAAGAGAAAAAGTATGAAATTGAATATGAAATCAATGTAGATGAGGATAAAAAAGATCTTGCTTAAAAAGCCTCTAATTTTTTAATTTATTTTCATATTTAATTGCTTCTTTAAAAAAATCTTTAAATTTTGACAAGCTATTTCAAAATATTGTTTATTTTTGTAGAATAGATTGGTTCTAGGGCAATCATCATCAAGTAAGCATTTTTTTTTGTTAATATCATAGATTAATGGATAAAATCTACATCCTTGAGGTCGAAATTCATAAATCTTACATTTCTTTGCAGGGTAATTTAAAAAAACGCAATGATCATCAATATTTTTTAACTGGAATCGCTCATCTTCATTTTTAAAAACAAAATCACCTTCTTCTATATTATCGATAGAGTTTTTCTTTATTAATTCGACATCTTCAAAAGAAAGAATCATTTCTGTTTCTAAGCAGCATTTTCCACAGTTTTCACATTTGTTTTTCATAGCAAATCTTTATCTATGCTTAAGACTCATAAATTTAAAAGGAAAAAAATATCTATTAAAATATAATAAGGATCAATTGGTTTTTAATGAAATAAAAGTTACAAAAACGTAAGTAGAATTTAAAATCAAAGCTTTTAATGGTAGAAATGAACAACGAAGACAGTGAAATTGAACCTTCCGATTCCGACGAATCAAATAATGAAATCATAAAAGAGGAAATAAGTATTCAATTTCATCTGTATATCATCATTTTTTTTATCATTTACTATATATCATGGGTAATCCCAGGATTTGTTTTTTGGTTATACTTTTTCTTTCCCTTTCGAATATACTTTTTAGAAAATCTTGGATTTATATCAATTTTTACTGATTTTCAATCATTGATAATTCTTTTATTTATGCCACTAGTTATTATCGGGTGTTATTTAATTCACTTATTTCTAATAGGATTAATCACACGGCTTATATGGAGAATTACGGAAAGAATATCTCCATCGAAATCAGGCATTATTCCACGAAATATAAGAAGTAGAACCGCAAATTACTACCATATCAGGAGTTTTATGATAAAATACGGGAAAAACACTTTTAATAAGGGTATTTTTCCTTGGTTATCTAATTGGTTTTTTAATTTTGTTGGATCAAACAAAATTGGAAAAGGTACAACCTTTGAGGAGTCTGTAGGTATGGATAAATTTATAGATATAGGTGAAAATTGTTATATAGGTGTAAACACAACTTTAGCGAGCCATTTTGTTGAGGGGATTTTTGGCAATATCTCCTATTTTGAAATTAAAGTTGGTAATAATGTAACTTCTGCAGCATTTGCCAATATTGCCCCGGGATGTGAGATTTTTGATGATTCATATCTATTACCTCTAGCTTCTACACCGAAACATAGTATACTAAAGGGAGGAAAACACTTTTATTATGGAATGCCTATGAGAAGAATCTTTAGAAAAAAGATTATGAAGTACTTAAATGTTAAGCCAGAGGATCTAGAAAAGAATGCGAATATTGAAGGGTATAAAGATAAAAAATTGCTAAAACAATTGAAAGAGAAAGATCGTAGATTAGAGAAAAAAGATAAAATTCCTAATAACACACAAATATTGGATGGCCTACAAGAAGAAAAAATAGATATTAATACTCTTACAAGAGAAGATTTAGCGATTGATTTCACAACTAGCTCAGCGATAAGTAGAGTGAATGTGAAGTTTTTATTAGTCTATATACCAATATTTTGGGTTTCAGGTTTACTTATTACTATCCTATGGTATTGGTATTCCGGGGATATAATAGATGGAAATTCTATAAGATTTCATTTACCGTTTTTTCTTTTTTTTCCAGCCATCTTATTTGGATTGCTATACATCTTTATAATTGCGTGTATTCTTTTCAGTAAACTAATTTTAATATTAGTAAATTTAATTCATAGACCTAAAGAAGGGGTTTTTAAAGCGATTATAGGAGACACAGATTTTGAATTCTGGCAGCTCCGAACTCAAATAAAGAAGATTTCTTTATGGCTTTTACGGAATTCACCATTTCCATGGGTGGATGTAATAGCTTTTCAGCAACTTGGGGTTGATATGGATTTTTCAAGTCATTTAGCTGATACATGGTGTGATTCTGAATTCATCAAATTAGGTCGTAAAGTAATGATCGGACAGGGTGCTACCATCATGTCATCTATGGTTGTTGGAAAATACTTAATAATTAAGGGAGTTTTTTTTGATGACTATGTTATGGTTGGAGGCCAGACATCAATTGCTCCAGGAACTATTATAAAAAGAGAATCTGTAATTGGAGCAATTAGTTCGACCACCTATGATCAAGTTTTAAAACCGGGCTGGATTTATTTTGGTATACCTGCTAGAGAATTAAAAGAAAATAAGTACGCTGAAGAGAGAAGAGATGTACTCATGAAACGTCAAGTGGATGAGTCAAAAAAATTTGAAGTTTCGCATGAAGTAAATATAGATGAAGATAAAAAAGATTTAATAAAAACAAAGGAAGAAAAGGAATAAAATATCAGTATTTTCAGCGAAGTAAGCTTATTATTAACAAATTAAATATTTAGACAATTTTCGAAAATTTTTTTGGTTATAGTAGTTTTATATACTTGGTACTTGGAATGAGTGAAAAAGTTGAAGATCGAATTAAGGAGCTTGAGGAACGGTTAGCATCGACTAACCCTAATAAGAGCACTCAGCGTAGTATAAATTATATTAAAGCCCAATTAGCCAAACTCCGAGAAAGCTTGATTCAAATCGCAAGTTCTAAGAAAGGAGGTGGCGGGGGCTTTGGGATTAAAAAATCGGGTGATGCTCAAGTAGCTTTTATTGGATTTCCATCCGTTGGGAAATCATCATTGCTTAACCTATTAACTGAAGGTGATACTCATTCAAAAGTAGCAGCTTACGATTTTACTACAATAACAGCCATTCCTGGCATGATGGATATTGAGGATGCCAAAATACAGCTGATAGATTTACCAGGTATCATATTAGGAGCAGCCACCGGAAAAGGTAAAGGGAAACAAGTCTTAGGTGCTGTACGGTCATCTGAATTGATTCTAATAATTATTTGTTTTCGAGAAGATGGAACCATCAATTTTCTAGATTTGAAAAAAATTAGAAATGAACTAAATAATGCGGGTATCCGGTTAAATAGTCGACCATCACGAATTTATATTAAAGAACAAACTCGAGGTGGGATTCACTTCACTTCAAAAGGCCCTCAATTAATGGATAAAAATGAGGTTAAAGCTTTATCAAACGAATTGGGTCTACTTAATGCAGGAGTGTATTTTTCTGAACCAAATACTACACCGGATCAATTAATTGATTTTATAATGGGAAATCGGGTTTATACAAGAGAATTTGTTGTAATTAATAAAGTTGATTTGATGAGGATTCCTCTCTCACCAGAAGAAATCACGGAATCTATTGGGCACAATCATTGGGTCATGATTTCAGCAAAAAATCAAGAAAATATAAATGCACTTCGCCATCGTATTTTCCAAGAATTGAATTTAATTCGAGTATATTTAAAGCCTCCTAAAAAGGAAGCAGATATGGATGAACCAATAATTCTTCATAAAGGTGATAACATGGAAACTCTTTGTCGTAAGATTCATAAAAGATTTGTAAAAGACTTTCGGTTTTCGCTAATATGGGGGAACTCTGCAAGACATCCCGGTCAAAAAATTGCTAATTTAAACCATATAATTGAAGATGGTGATATAATTTCAATTTATACCAAAATGGGTGCAAATAACTAACAAAATGAGGACTTCTAATTTTAACTATAAGTAGATTTTATAATTTATATAAGATATATCTTTAGTTAATAAGATATATTATTAGTAAATATCTATAGTTATTAAATAATTGAATAATTGAATAAAAAAGGAGTAAAAAAGAAACAGAAATAAGTAAGTTAAATAGGAGAAGAGTAATGTCGGTTCCAAATACAATGCGTGTAGAGTAAGATGCGATTCGCATTTTCACACAAGGCCATTCACGCCGACGGTATTGGTAAAGAAACGTTATTTGATTTTTTATATTTTTCTTATTTGGATAAGTATAATACCAATACTCCTGGAATTATGGGTTTATTGGCGACTTTTATGGAATTATGCAAGACCAGTTCATTTTTACACGTTTCTACCACTTTTAGCATTTCTGATGTACATAACTCTTGTTTTTTCAGCAATTATTTTTGCTAAAATCTTGCTGCTTATTGTTAATGCTATTCACAAGCCTCGAGAAGGGGTTTTCCTAAGAATTCCAGAAGATAGAGATTACCGATACTGGAGTTTACGGAATACTATAAAAAGGTGGCCAATTTGGCTTGCTCATAGATTCCCTTTCCCTGGATTTTTAGATAATGTCTGTTTTAAAATGTTTGGAGTAAAAACTAAAATCTCGAATTCCTTATTTGAAGGATGGGTTGATACAGAATTTATAGATTTTGGAAAAGATGTAGTGGTTGGACAAGGTGCAATCATTCAATCTGCTGTAATTGTAGGCAATTTGTTGATAATACGGAAGACAGTTATTGAAGATGAGGTCAGGATTGGTTCACACGCAATAGTTATGCCAGGCACTCAAATTGGGCATAATTGTATTTTAGCAGCTAATTCTGTAACGACGGTTGGACAGGTTTTAGAAAAAAATTATATATATGTGGGTGTTCCTGCTAAGAAATTCAAACGGAACTTTTTCTTTGAAGATGGATTGGAAGACAAAATTGGTCATGTTGAAGATGTTGAGGCTTTGAGAGAAAAATATGAAAAAATTTATGTTAAACGAAAAGATGAGCTTACTCGTAAGGATCGTAAAGAAATTAAAAGAGAAAAGAAAGAAGAAGAAAGGAAAAGGTTTGATCTTGAAGAAATTGATGATTTTGATGACGGTTTTAACATATAATTATATTTTTATATGGCTTTAAAATAATATTCTCTTTAAAAGTTATACTTCTGGTTCTGAATATTTTTATAAATATCTTTCGTCAAATGTATGTACCCTGACTTGTTTAGTAGCATAACATATAGTTGATCATCAATATATTGAGGATCAATGCCTTCTTCTTTGAGTTTTACTTTTTTAAATTTAAAAGTTTGTGTAATTGAGAGATCTGACTTAAATCTGAGAAAAATTGGGATGGCATACGGGGCAAGATTCTCATTAAGAAGCTTTGCCAGTTCCTTGAAATTAAATTCATTAACGCTGGATGAGGGAACAATTGCTGCCATTCCTACTCGTCCATCTACAAATGGTATCTTTACCCCATAAACGGATGACATTGAGATTTGATCAAATGTATTGAGGACTTGTTCTACTTCAGTAGTTGAAACATTATGTCCCTTCCATCGGAAAGTATCTCCGAGACGATCTACAAATTGAGCGTGATTACATCCTTGATTCCGCATTAAATCACCTGTATTAAACCACTCATCCCCTTCTTTAAAAACATTATTATACAGCTTCGCTTCAGTTGCTTTTTTATCAGTATATCCCCTAAATTTACTTGTATCCGTACTTTCGAATAGAACTAAGCCAACTTCACCACGACGCACTTTTCTCATAAATCCTCTCGTGTTTCTAATGGGTTTATCTTCCTCAAGATCGTACCTTACAATGGCATAACCACCAGCGGAATATCCACATGTACAATCAAAATTTAATACATTAGCAAAAGCTCCGTTCCCTTCTGATGACCCATAAAATTCTCCAATAAAAGGGATCTTAAATCGTTTTTTAAAATCTAGCCAAATTTCTGGACGGAGACCATTCCCAATCACTACTCTAACAGGATTATTTGAATCATCTGGTTTAGGAGGTTGGTTCATTAAATAACGACATATTTCTCCAACATAATTAAAGCCAGTCGCATTAAATTTACGAACATCTTCCCAGAAGCGACTAACGCTGAATTTACGAGCTAAAGCTAAAGCACCTCCATAAATAAAGATGGATGGCCATCCCGTCATTAGAGCTGTACCGTGAAAAAAAGGTAGTGGAATATACATAGTATCATCAGAAGAAAAATCTGCGATCATTCTCCCAAAAACAGAACCCGCAGCAATTACTCTATAATGTGTTAAAAGTGCTGCTTTAGGTAATCCCGTCGTACCGGAAGTAAATATATAAGCAATAACATCTGATGTCTTAACATCAATTGTAGTTGGTGGATTCTCTATAGGGAAATCCATTACAGTTTGCGGAAGGTCAATAAATTCATCAGGAAGGTTCATCTCCCCACTATCATTTATAAAACAGAGTTGTTTGACATCTGATAAGTTGACATCAGATTTAACCTTATTAAATGTATCAAAACATTCTTCACCTATTACGATAATTTTCCCAGGGGTAAGATTTAAACTATACACCAAGGTTTTTTTACGTAGATCAGTATTGATCATTGAAGATATCACACCGATTTTAGCATTAGCGGTATAAACCAGCAATAATTCAATGCGGTTTTCTATTAAAACCTTTACAATATCACCTCTTTTTAAACCTAAAGAGATAAAATAATTCGCATACTGGTTAACCTTGTCATTAAATTCTTTATAAGTAAGAATAGTATCTTCAAATTTAATAGCGGGATTATTAGGGTGTTTTTGAGCATTTTGTTCAAGAATGGATCCCCATGAAATTTTATTTTCTTCAGAAATTTTCCCAATTTCTTGGATGAATTCAGCATAGTTTTTAATCCATTCTTGAAATCTTTTATTAAACTCTTCAACATCTATGATATTAGATTTATCAGTTTTTGATGTTTCTAACATTTTAAAAGCCTTTATGATTTATAATTATAAAAAAATTTTGCAATTAGAATTATTAGATTTTTTCTGATTATAAATCTTACAATTTATTAAAAAATCTAGTTTCAAATTTTAGAAAAAAAGTTTCTTTTACTTAAGTATAAAATACATACGTCGATTATTTTTACCTTTGTTTACAGTTTTAATTACTTCAATTTTTCCGATTTCTGAAAGGTGGCTAACATGAGTGCCACCATCTACTTGTTTATCGATATCTCCAATTTTTACAATTCGAAATTCTTTAAGATTCTCAGGTAATCCTACAGCCAAGCGAGCTAATTCAGGTTTTCCTAAAACATCTTGTCTTGACATGTAATCTATAGTAATGGGCAGATTTTGTTCTATAATTTCGTTGGCTTCATCTACATAAGCTTTTAATTTTTCAGGTGAATAATCAATCATAGAGAAATCCATTCTTGTTTTGTCTAGTTCGATTTGGTTACCTGTAATTTTAGCATCAGCTCTTCTGTATAGAATGTTTGAGATAAGATGAGAAGCAGTATGGTATTGCATATAAGTATATCTTCGATTCCAATCGAGTTCACAAGAAACTTCGTCACCTCCTTGTAGCCCAAGTTTGTCTACCTCATGACTAATTTCACCAGAAAATTTACCAACATAAACCACTTTAAATTTTTCATCATTTTTGATTATAAAACCTTCGTCCCAATTTTGTCCGCCTCCCTTAGGGTAGAATGCGGTTTGATCAAGTACAACAAATTTTCCATCTTTCACACTGGTAACTTTTGTATTCCAACTTTTAAGATAGGAATCATCCATATATAAAGCTCTTACCATAAAGAGTAAAAAAGTAGGCAAACTTAAAATTTTAACTTTTAATCATTTTCATGAATTTCTGAAGGTTTAACCCCATCAAATAATTCAAGCTTTAAGAATTTCTTCTCTCTATTGCAGTTAGGACAGAAGTAGATACCTGGTTCTCTATTCTTAAAACTATAGCCACATTCTTTATCCACTGCGTAAAACAAATTCATAGAATAAAAATAATTTAGGATTCCTATTTAATTTATCTCATGAAGTTCATTTGGTTTAGCACCACAAAAAGCTTCAAACTTGATAAACATCATTTCTTTTGAGCAATTAGGGCAAAAATGTTTACCAGGTTCCTTATTCTCGAAGGAATAGCCACATTCTTTACAAACAATAGCATTCATACTTTAATTATCATAAATAGTGTTTTAATAGGTTCTTGTTATAAATTAGAAAAATGTAAAATTTCAGTTATACTTTTAATAAGTTTTTCATAAAGAAAATAAATAAATTAAAAGGCTTTTATAATTAATTTATAAATTAATCTAATTAATGATATTACATATTACGATCATCTAATTACATCAAATTAAGTGAATTTAATGAAATCTGTTCAATGGGCTGGTACTAAATTCGAAATAATAAATGGCTTCCTCGATTTAGGGCTTCTTGAAATCAAAGATATTGAGGAAATTATTGGTTTAAACAACGTTAAAGGTTTGAATAATCTTGAACTTAGCTCTAATGAAATCGTTGTAATAAGAGGATTAGATAGCCTAGCAGATTTAGAGATTCTAAATTTAGGGAGTAATAAAATAAGAGAAATAAAAGGGTTAGACAAACTGGAGAATCTCGAAATATTACATTTAATCAGCAACGAAATAAAAGAAATCAAGGGATTAGAGAATTTACCTAATTTGAAAGAATTATATCTTAGGGGAAACAAAATTGAAGAATTAAAAGGTTTAGAAAATCTTACTTCTCTTCAGAGATTAGACCTATCTTGGAATAACATCTCAAAAATCCAAGGGCTTGATAATTTGAGTAATCTTGAAGTTTTATGGGTTGCAGGAAATCAATTACAAAAAATCGAAAACTTAGAAAATCAAAAGAATCTAGAAGTCTTAAATATAGCAGGAAATCAAGTTTCAAGTATAGAAGGGTTTGAAAATCTGAAGAACTTAAAAAGTCTTTATCTTAACAATAATTCAATTCAAGAAATAAAAAATCTTGAAGACTTAGAAAATTTGGAAACACTATGGTTAAATTCAAACCAGATTTCAGAAATTAGGGGATTAGATAACTGTAAGGAATTACAAATCTTAAATTTAAAACAAAATAATTTGAGCCAGATCAAAGGTTTATATTCTCTAACAAATTTAGAGAATATTTTTCTCTCAGAAAATAATATAGGTGAAATTAAGGGATTAGAACCACTCACCAAATTAGAAACACTTGATTTGGGCCAAAACAGGATAATACAAATTAAAGGTTTAGAATCTTTAGTTAACTTAAAAGATTTATGGATTGCAGACAACGTTATACCTCAAAAAATTATTGATCAATTGGGGGGTTTGGATTCAGGCGGGTGTGCTAATGATCCTTTAAAATTTGTTCAATATTGTCTTGTGAACCTTTAATATTAGGATAGGGCTTCGGAGAATGTGAATTGTGTGGGGGTATTGGCACAATTATAATTTACCGTAGTGACTTGGAAGAATTCGAAGAAATTGAATGTGAGAATTGCAATACTAAACATTACTAAAGTTAATATACCATATTGAAACCCTACATATTCTAAAAGTGTTTTTACTACTTCTATTAAGACCCTTTATTAAAGATATATACTTTAGAAAAAATTATATTATACAATAAGTATTAATTAGATTATCTTAAAATTACATTTTCAAAGTGATAAAAATTGTTAGATATTAACCCTTTTGAAAGTGCGAAAAAAAAACTCGACATTGCAGCTGAAGTAATTGATTTAAAACCTAACACTCTTGAATATTTAAAAAAAGTAGAACGATCTTTAATTGTGTCCATGCCTGTTGTTATGGATGATGGCTCACTTGAAATTTTTGAAGGATATAGAGTACATCATTCAACCTTGCGTGGGCCTGCGAAAGGTGGTTTGAGATATTCTCCAGACGTAACCTTAGATGAAATAAAAGCATTAGCATTTTTGATGACGTTTAAAACAAGCCTGTTAGAATTACCTTTAGGAGGATCGAAAGGAGGAATTTGTGTTGATACGAAGAAGTTATCTCAAGATGAACTGAGAAAACTTACGAGAAGATATACTTCTGAGATTCTTAGCATGATTGGGCCTGATATTGATATTCTCGCACCGGATATGAATACTGGAGAGCGTGAAATGGCTTGGATTATGGATACATATTCGATGAACAAAGGTAGATCTATTCCTGGTGTTGTGACTGGAAAACCAATCGAGATTGGGGGGACAGTGGGACGTACCGATGCACCTGGAACTGGAATGTATTACATTCTTCAATCTTTATGTGAAAAACAAAATATCAGTTTAACCTCAAGTAAAGTAGCAATTCAAGGATTTGGAAAAGTAGGGAGTGTAGTTGCCCAAATTTTAAGTGATGTTGGTTGTAAAATAATCGCTATCACCGATTCAGAGGGAGGGATTCATTCTGATAAAGGTTTAAACATTAATAAGCTGATTAGTTGGAAACAACAAGGCAAATCTTTAAAAAATTATGAAGAGAATAATGTAAAAAGCATTACAAATGAAGAATTATTTAGGACAAAATGTGATATCCTTATCCCCGCAGCAACAGAAAATCAGATTTTTAGTGGGAATGCAGATGAAATTGATTGCAATATTATCTTAGAAGGTGCTAATAGTCCTACAACATCTCAAGCAGATACAATATTGAATGAAAAAGGAATAATTATCGTGCCAGATATTCTTGCTAATGCTGGTGGTTTATCTGTTTCGTATTTTGAATATATTCAAGATATTCATTCATATTTTTGGAATCTTGAGAGAGTTAATAGAGAAATGAGAAGAATCTTACTTAGAGCATTTGAGTTTGTTTTAAATTTATCAAGCGAAAAAGATATAACGTACCGTACTGCAGCATATGCAATAGGAGGAGAAAGATTAGCTAGAGCCCACGAATTAAGGGGGTTATTTCCATGAAACCAAAAAATTACATTTGAAAATTAAAGAAAGAAAATATCGAAGGTGTAAAAACTTGGAATTAAATCCATTTGAAATAGCAAAAAAACAAATTGATATAGTGGCAAAAGAAATGGGATTGGATCCAAATATAACTAAATATCTTAAAAGAATTGAAAGAGCTCTGATAGTCTCTATACCTATAATGATGGATGATGGTTCACTTCAAATTTTCGAAGGTTATCGAGTTCACCACTCAACTGTGCGAGGTCCAGGAAAGGGGGGTATAAGGTTTGCTCCTGATGTTAATCTCGATGAAGTCAAAGCGTTAGCCACATGGATGACTTGGAAATGTAGTCTTTTAAAATTACCATTAGGTGGAGCTAAAGGAGGAATACGTGTGAATCCTCGGGAATTATCAAGAAGAGAATTAGAAAAGCTTACTAGAAGATATACAACGGGGATAATAAATATTATCGGGCCTGATATTGATATACCTGCTCCAGATGTTAATACAAATGCGCAGATCATGGCTTGGATCATGGACACCTACAGTATGCAGAAGGGAAGGTCAGTACCTGGAGTTGTGACAGGAAAACCAATAGAGATTGGAGGATCAGTGGGTAGAAATTCCGCTACAGGAATGGGGTTATATTTTATAGTTGATGTTATGTGTGAAACATTAAATACCAAACTAGAATCACAAACTATTGTTATTCAAGGTTTTGGTAATGTTGGTGGTTGGATCGCCAGTTTGTTATATGAACGGGGTTGTAAAATTTTAGCTGTTTCAGATATATCTGGTGGCCTTTATCATTCTGAAGGATTACAAATCGATAAATTATTAGAATGGACACGGGAAGGTAATTATTTGAAAGATTTTGATGACGATAGATATAAACTTATTACCAACTCTGAATTATTAACAACTGAATGCGATATCTTAATACCAGCGGCTCTTGAAAATCAAATTACAAAAGAAAATGCGAATGATATTAATTGTAAAATCGTATTAGAAGGTGCTAATGGCCCCACTACACCGGATGCAGATCGAATTTTATTTGATAAAGGAATACATGTAATTCCTGATATTCTTGCGAATGCTGGTGGCGTTTGTGTCTCATATTTCGAGTATGTCCAAGATATCAGAGCTTATTTCTGGGATTTAGATAGAATTAATAAAGAACTTAAAAGAATTCTAACAGAAGCATTTGAAGATGTATACAAAGTCTATAAAGAAAGAAAAATACAAATTCGTACAGCAGCTTACATTATCGCTGTATCTCGGATTGCTAAAGCATTTGATTTAAGAGGTATTTTTCCTTAATTATTTTTAAATTGCAATTTTACGATTAATCTAAAATTATATCTTACCTTTGTTGTTATAATATGACTAATATCGAGCCTGTGGGGATAGAGTTTTTATCTCAATTTAATGAAAGTGCTTGTACTTTATGTGGAGATTGTTTTAGCAAATGTCCAGTAATGAGTCTATCTAAAGATGAATCAATTGAAGAAATAAAAAGACTGATTAAAGGAGAGAAAACCAACAAAGTTTTAACTGAATGTCAAAGTTGCTTTTCATGTAATTTTTATTGCCCTGAAAATGCCCATCCTACAAGTTTGATTTTACAAAGATGGAATGAGCAATATAAAAATGAAGGATTGAGGAAAAGAGGAAAATATTATATGAATCTTTATCCCCATTATCCAAATTTTCGATCTTATGTTATGGAGCATCTTCCGAATGATACAAAAAAATTGATAAAAGAATGGGCATCCTTGAAACCGTTAAAAGGTGACACATTAACTTATCCCGGGTGTAATATTATTACATTTGCAGAATTAACTCAAACAAGTATTTTCAAAGACTTGGATATAAGAGGGCGCTTGGAACATTGCTGTGGAGAGACATTATTTCGTACAGGATATCGAGATGAATTATTTCAGGTAGCAAAAAGATTAGATAAATGGTTTAAAACCTTGAATCCAAAGAAATTGTTAGTCTTATGTACAGCAGGAACGAATGTGTTCAAAAATGTGCTTCCTCAATACGGTCTTACGTACAAGTTTGATGAGATTAAATCATATATTCAATATATTTGGGAAAAAATTGAGAGTGGTCAAATAGAAATAAAAAACAAACTAAACATGTCTGTAACAATCCAAGATTCATGTTATGCTAAAATGTTTGGTGAAGAATATATGGATTTACCGAGGAAAATCCTTAATGCAATTGGGGTTAAAATTGTAGAAGTTGATGCATGCAGAGAAAACATGCGATGCTGTGGAATAGGTGCGGGTTTCTCTGTGGATTCTTCTTACCAGCCATTTAAAATAAGATCAGCAGCTCTTAGGAATTTTAAAGAATTTAGGAAATCTAAAGCTGAAGCAGTATGTGTTTATTGTGCTGGATGCTTAGCAACATTTACTGCAAATAAAAAATTATATCCAAGAAAACTAAAAGTATATCACATAATTGAATTATTGCAACTATCAATCGGGGAAAAACCTTCTCTTACAAATAAAGCAAAGAAAAAACGCGCGAAACATTTTTTCTGGGGCACGATTTGGAAGCAAGTACCAAAAATATTTTCTAAAAAGACTTTTAAAATAGCTGAAATCCCTGAGGATCCACCAATATATGGAGATGCATGGTAAAGATGAATAAAGGCAAAAGAATCTCTGCTTTTAATGAAGAGTTGTGTGATCTATGTGGACAATGTCTTCATCTATGTCCTGTTTTACAATTACCCTTAGAAGAATCAAAAAAGGAAATTAAAAGATTAATTGAAGGAAAAGAATCTAAATATGTACTTTCTAAATGCAATACGTGCTTATCATGTAATTTATACTGTCCTCAATCTGCTAATCCTTATCAGTTAATTCTTGAGAGATGGAATGATGAATATAAGAAGCGAGGTGCTCCTCCATTATATAAATTCGTTTGTCCAACAGAAACACCAAACATTTGGCAATTACTGAATATATTTTTATCTAATCAAGAACGGAAGTGGATTTTTGATTGGATGAGTTATACACCTAAACCAGAAGATACAATCTTGATAATTGGAAATTACACACATATATTTCCATTTATACTAGGTGGTAGTAAAATATTAGATTTTTTTAAACCGATTGATCTAATTGATCAATGGGAAGGCGGTGCGTATTTATACCAAGGGGGATATCTAGATGTTGTTCAGAAAATTGCTGATAAATGCAAAACTGATTTTGATAAATGGGATGTCAAAAACATTGCTCATATAGTAGACGCTGTTCAATACATCTTTTCAGAAGTACATCCTAAGGAAATGGGAGTTAACCATAATCGAGATTTTATTAACTTTAATGATTGGATGTTAAATAGTTTAAAATCTGGAGAACTACCGATTACAAATAAATTAAACTTTAGTGTAACTATTCACGACAACTGTTATTCTAAAGCTTTAAGTGGAATATATTGGGACGCACCAAGAAAAATCTTGGAAATGTGCGGTTGTGAAATTAAGGAAATGAAACATATTAAAAAAGATTCTCTCTGCTGTGGTTTTGGAGCAGGAGCTTCTTGGGTAAGAAGTAGTTCAATTCCATTTGATCTTATTTCAGAAGGACGTAAAAAATTTAAAGAAGCTGAAGAGACAAGAGCAAAAGCGTTAATCTCTTATTGCAGTGGCTGTATATATTTATTATGGGCTACTCGGGAACTTATGGGCAGTAAAATTGATTTATATCATATTATCGAGATTGTGAGAATGGCCATGGGAGAACAATTACATTACCCAGAACTTCATATAAGAAGAGCTTGGGATATAATTGCGATTATAACCTATCAATTAATAATTTCAATATTTCAAAACAATTTTTTCATTAAACGGATTAGTTATGATAAAAATAAGAGTACATTCAAACCAAAGCATCATTCTTTATTGAAACTAATCAGAACATTATTTAGGAGCGAGATTATCAGAAAGATTTTTAGAAAATTGTTTCTATTACAAATGATGATATTAAAAACAAGATAGAGTGTATTCATTAAAAATGAAAAGAAATAAAAAATCAGTAGTTATTAGATTTATAACTTTTTTATTACCGATTGAGCAAAATTTTTAGCATTCTTTAGATCTTCTTCATTTGGTCTTCCTTTAAGCCATTGTTGATGTTTTTCAGCTTCTATTCGTTTATCTTCTGGCAATCTTTCCATCATAGATTTACGCATTGCTTCGGGTATGCCAATATTATCACCACAGCAATCAAACTCATCTATTATTTGTGATGATTCACCAATTTTGCTTTTTACTACTTTAAAGCCATCTTGATAAGGTTCTTTACTTGCGTGAGTATTGAAAAATATGAATTTTGGGGGTAATTCTTGAGCTGCAGCTACTAAATCTGAGAGTGCTTTATTTACTCTGCTTGCATAAATACCAGATCCTAAAAAGACCAAGTCAAAATTTTTCAAATCTGAAGGATCTACTTCTTTGATAGGCTTTAAATCTACATCTTCACCCTGACATCCTTCATAAATGCTTTGTGCAACTTTTTCTGTATTTCCATTTTGTGAGAAATATGTTATTAAAATTTTCAAAATATTCACCAATTCTAATTAAAATTAATATTAGTATTTAGAGTAATGAGTATCTAATTTTTTAACATTTCTAATCTTCAATTTCTAAATTAAAAAACCTTATAGCATTCTCTACTGTTTTTTCACTAACTAATTTTTGGGATACATTATGAGAATATGCTATAGCAGCAATAGAATATCTCACATTTGAAGGTACGTTTATAGGTCCTCGTTTATAAGGGTGTTGATAATAAGAATCTGTTTCTGTTACTATTGATTCTAAAGGAGAATTTTTAGAAACTCTACGCCATCTATTAAAACCATAAGCGGAACTTGGAACAGAAATGATAAAACCCTGATTAGATAGAATTCTCCCATAATCTTCCGGCCCCGAAAAACAATGCCACAAAACTTTCTGGGGTGAAATATTAAATTCTTTTAGAATATTAAGGACTTCCTTATTGACTCCATCTCTTTTATTAAACCTATGTTTAGGATTGTTCCTATCGAATTCATGTTCAGCTGCATTTCTAACATGTAAAACATATGGTTTATCAAAATCCTTAGTTAATTCTATTATTTGTTTGAAAACATATATTTGCTTATTTCTTTTTTCTAGAGTCTTAGCATGATGAAAGTCTAGGCCTATTTCACCTATAGCTAGGAATTCTTCATTGTGATTCCTCACGTAATCAACCCACTTCTTCCATTCAGATTCATATTTATCTTTAGGAGAATATGTTACAGTCTGGGGTGCCCAACCACAAGTAAAACCAAAATTCTTGTAACCTTCCTTCATAAATGCTAATGTTAGATTAAGTGTATCTATATTTATAGTGCTTGCAATTAAATATTGCCCCCCCAATTTAAAATAATTTAAAATTTGCTCTCGATCGGTTGGTAATTGGTCATTTCTAGGACGTGGAAATGGCATATGACAATGAACATCAATAAATTTTAAGTTGTCTTCTGGTTCTGGGATTAAAACCTTTTTTGGCATATAAATCTCAATGGTTTTTCAAATAGTTTGATTATTTGAAATAATGCTAAAGATATAATTTTTATTTTTAGAAGTTATAGGTTTATTAACATAGATTTCTAAAGTAAATTTCTATTCATAAATGGCTTTAGCTAATTCTTTAAATAAAATCCTTTATTAAAAAGTAATATGACCAACCATTTAGATTCCAAACTTGAAGAGCTAGAATTAAAAAAGAAATCTTTGAAGCCAAAAATCGATGAAATTAATGTGAAAAGAGAAAAAGAAATCCAAGATGTTAATAAAAAATATGATCACATGATTTTCGAGGTGAATTATGAAGTACAACAATTCGAAAACAATTTTTATAATGAATTGATAGAATCTTTTGGGGTTGTTGCTTCTAGGGAATTAGAAATAAAAAGAATTAATTCACTATATTCAGTCTCTGATCAATTTAAAGAATATAGAGAGAACATTGCAAAATTTGAGATCTTTCCTAAAGAATTAATTCAAAAATTAGATAAAGTAATTAATGGCAGTCCAATCGAAGATATTTTATATATTCTTGACGATATTAAGAAGAAGTACTTAAAAAGCTAAATTTTATAATTCTTATCTTTTGAAAAAACTTCAAATTTCAAAATTTCCCATTTAAAACAAATAAGATATTACATGGATATTACACAGATAAATATGTTTCTTGGATGTCATGAAATATAATGAATATAGAAGGTAACAACAGAATGGAACTTTTTGAAGAAGAAGTTGAGATTTATAATTCAAAATTAAGGCTCATGTCTTGGCTTTATGATGAATTGAGACTTCATCCCGATATTTTAAAAGATAAAATCAATGAAAAAGGTCAAAAGTTACCCATTAATCTATAAATTTAATTATAGTTATTCGATTAGAGAATAGTATTTATAGTTCTAATGATCGTACTAATGATTTCTACACCTTTATTTAAATTCTCCTTATTGGGAATATGAATGAATAAAACAGGATATTTTTTATTTGAGAGAGAAAGAGCCCAATAATAGATATAATTACATAAATACGTTCCTGCGAAGTTTGATAGTCTAATATCAATTCTCTCCTTTAATAATGAATATAGTTCTCTGACATTTAATATAGTTCGCAACCATAAGTGTAAATTATATCTAATAAATCCAATTTTGATGAGATTATCGATATCCTTTCCAAACGTAAAATTCCAACCAAGGTTTTCTAAGTGATAATGTTTATTAGAATGTGTTCCTAATAGGATTACAATTTTTGGTTTTCTTGATAATTTATTTAATATGTCTTGATAAAATCTAATACTAAATTTCCAACTAACCGGTAGTATTTCTTTTTTGATATTTATATCCAAGTCCACAATTTCAAAATTTTGAACGATCGAACTACTAATATTTTCTTTATAATTATCGTATGGACCAAAACCTGTTAATAATATCAATTAAAAAACCTTAGAACTCGATTAGTTTAAAAAATACCTTCTCTGGGATTATAAAAAAAAAAAAATATTAAAAAAAATAACAAGAAAGATGCTAGTGATTTAATCTTCAGCCTGTTCAGCCAGTTTAGCTTCTTTGGCTTTTTCTTTTTCTAAAGCGAGTAATTGCTTTTGTAGAGATTTAATTTCCGTTTGAACTTCTTTAATTTGGGTCTTTTTCTCAGTTTCGATTTCTTTTAATTTCACATTAAGGGCTTTTTCTTTATCACTTTTTAGATTTGCAAGCATTTTATTGGTACTTTTAGCTGCCGCAATTTTCTCTTTCTTTTTTTGAGTCCATTCTTCTGCTTTTTGAATAGCTTCATCTCGCAAACCTTCTTCTTCCTCTACTTTTACATTCGCTTCTTCAATTTTTGGATCAAATTCTTCTTCAATTTCTGCTTCTGCTGAAGCGTCTTTTTTTGAGGCATCTTCTTCAATTCGCGTAATTTCATCTTCCTTGGCGCTAATTTGGCCTCTTATATACTCTTCTGACATTTTATTTCATTTGATTATGATTAATTGAATTATAATATTTATTGATAATTTTGTTAGTAATCCAATTCTAATAAACTATTGGCTTGTTATTGTAAGAATAAGATAATTTGTTTTTTAAATCTTATATAAGTTAATATTTTTGTGAATCGTTGTCTTCTACTAGTATGAACTCCCATGCGCACCAATAAGTATCAGGATGAGGGTCTGGTGGACATGATATACAATTTGTTTTAATTCTAGGATCTATTGTTTGTGCAAAAAGCGAATATTCTTGTATACCAAGTAATTTGCAGGGGAAGTCTGGAAGCCCTCTACTTTTCCTAGCATACTGTACACGACAATTATTCATCCTAAACACACACCGGTTTTCAGATACTTCAACAAATTCTTGTATGTTAATATTTGCATATACTCTATATTTTAGTGCCTGGATTAAAGCGGGAATTCCCCCATTTTCGGGAATTTTGAATCGATTCTTAATTCTTTTCGCTTCAATTATAGTAAATCTTTTCCATTGTTCTATATCAAGCTCAATAGCCTTGTCAAGGCCAAATTCTTTTTCAACTGCTTGAAACCAAGTACCATCGATAGCTAACCAATTTTTTGAAATATCTTCAATATAATCTAATAATTGCCCTTTAGTAAGTGGTTCTAAATCTTCTCTCATGGTTTCAACTCTTATAATTTAACTTGATTGTAAATATTTAAATTTATTATAGATTATATCTTTTTCTATAAGCTCTACAGAGCCTATTCTTTTGAATTTTATAAATTGCATAACTTTACCAAATATAATTTTTAATTAAAAATTAAAGTAAAATTTATTTTCATTACTTTTTGTATCTACTTATATTCAATAACTTAATCGAATTTGATTAAAATGGGAAAAACTTTAACCGAAAAAATTATAGAACAACATTTAATTGAAGGTAAACTAGAAAAAGGCACTGATATCGCAATAAAGATCGATCAAACATTGACTCAAGATGCAACAGGCACTATGGCTTACTTACAATTTGAAGCTATTGGTATTGATCGTGTACGGACAGAATTATCTGTAAGCTATGTTGACCATAATACTTTACAAACAGATTTTAAGAATCCAGATGATCATAGATACCTCCAAAGCATTGCTGCTAAATATGGGCTTTATTTTTCACGCCCAGGAAATGGAATATGTCATCAAGTTCATTTAGAAAGATTCGCAAGGCCTGGAAAAACACTACTAGGGAGCGATAGTCATACTCCAACAGGAGGAGGGGTAGGATCAATTGCAATTGGAGCAGGAGGTCTTGATGTAGCTGCCGCTATGGCAGGTGAAGCTTTCCGACTAAAAATGCCAAAGGTTGTTAATGTGTATCTTACAGGCAAATTGCCTGACTACGTTTCAGCTAAAGACATTATTCTAGAGGTTTTAAGAAGAATAGGTGTTAAAGGGGCAGTTAATAAAGTTTTAGAGTATACTGGGCCAGGAATAAAAACTTTGACCGTTCCAGAACGAGGGACAATTACAAATATGGGAACAGAAACTGGCGCAACTACTTCGATTTTTCCTTCTGACAACATCACTAAAGAATTTTTAGAAGCTCAAGAAAGAGGAGATCAATGGGTGTTTTTAGTACCTGATGAAGATGCTAAATATGATGAAAGAATAGAGATAAAGTTAGATGATCTTGAACCTCTTGTTGCTGAACCTCATAGTCCTGGTAATGTAAAATCTGTGAAAGAAATTGAGGGATTAGTTGTTGATCAAGTGTGCATTGGATCCTGTACTAACTCCTCGTTGAGAGATTTAAAAGTAGTTGCTAATATTATGAAAGGAAAAACTATAAGTGAAAACACAGTTCTTACAGTTTCTCCAGGATCTCGGCAAGTAGTAGATCATATGATAAATTCAGGTGAGATGGCTTATTTAATCGAATCAGGTGCTAGAATATTAGAAAATGCATGTGGGCCTTGTATTGGTATGGGCCTTGCACCTAAAAGTGATGCTGTCACATTAAGAACATTTAATAGGAATTTTCTAGGTAGATCAGGAACTAGAAGTGCTCAAGCATATTTAGTAAGTCCTGAGACTGCTGCTGCCTCTGTTCTTACTGGAAAATTAACAGATCCGAGATCAATCGGAAAACCTCCTAAAATAGATATGCCAAAGAAGTTTATGGTAAATGATAATATGATAATTCCACCTTTACCTCCTGAAAAGGTTAAAGATATAAAAATCGTAAGGGGCCCTAATATCAAGCCACTACCTGAATTTAATCCTTTACCAAAAAAGTTAGAAGGAGAAGTTCTGTTAAAAGTTGAGGATGATATTACCACAGACCATATAATGCCGGCAGGAGCTAAGATACTTCCTTTAAGGAGCAATATTCCAGAAATAAGTAAGTTTGTTTTCATTGATGTAGATGAATCCTTTCATGATAGATCATTAGAAAGAAATGGGGGTTTTATCATTGGAGGGGAAAACTACGGTCAGGGTTCAAGTAGAGAACATGCCGCAATTGCTCCAAAATATTTAGGTCTTAAAGCAGTAATCGTTAAGTCTTTTGCTCGTATTCATTTAGCTAATCTCGTGAACTTTGGAATTGTTCCTTTAATGTTCGCAAATAAGGATGATTATAACAAAATTGATCAGGGAGACAAATTTGAAATTGATTTAACAACATTAGAAACTGGAAAGTTAATACTGAAAAATCTAAGTAAAAGTATTGAAATTCCATTAACTCATTCTTTAAGCGAAATTGAGATTGAAGTTTTAAAGGCTGGTGGTAAATTACCTCATATTAAGCAAAAACATGCTTAATAAATCAATAACCTTTTTTTTTATTTAATTGAGTTTTATGATTAATTCTTATTCAAGAGCATTTTTTTAAGGTGTCTTGAATTTGTTTGAATTTTTCAATTGAAAATATTATTTTACCACTTTTAAGAGCATCTATTCCTTGATCATTTAACTTTATAATAGATTCTTTTAATTCTTCAAATTCCAGGTCTACTTTAAGTTCTGTTAAAATAGCTAAATAATCCTCTATTTTTTCTTTTTCATTAATCGATTTGGCAAGTTCAATAAGGTCTTCGCAGTTTTTTATCGCTGATTGAAATTCTTTTCTTTTTTTCTGGATAGATATTTTCTCTGAAATTCCTTTTATTTTGTTTTGAGTATTTTTATAGGAAACTTCTGCTGCAATAGTTTCTTTTTCGATTTCTCTTAGTTTCTCTAAATAATCCTTTATATCTTTATCTTGAACCTGTTCTATTAAATATGTTAATCTCAATTTTAAGTCTTCAAATTGAAAAGTTGTTTTTAATTCTGAACTTTCTTTAATTAATTTCAAAACTTCTTCAATAATTTCTTTTCTCGCTTTTGCATCTATATATTCATTCTCAAACTTTCTCCATTTCAAGCTAGCCTTCTCATCACTAAGTTCAAAAAGGGGTTTTTTAGCATTGTTTAGAATTAATTCAATTTTCGATAAATCCCCTGCTTTAAAGGCTTTATTGTATTCAAGTTCAAATTTTACTAATTCAGATTTTAGTTGAGCAATTAATTTTCCTCGTTTCTCTTCTTCTCTCTTCTTTAATATACCTCTGATTCTTGTAATTAATTGTTCTTGTTCTCTAATGAATGATTCCAAATTCTCTGTTTCTGCTAACTCTATTATTTGATCTGCGAGATCTAATGCCTCTTTTAATTGTCCCTTTATATAATATTGACCTTGGATCGCTAGTAAGTCATCAATTTCCGAAATGAGTCTTATTTTTCGTTTTTCTTCTTTTTCTTCTATTGGTTCTGCTTCTTCTTCAGTCAACTTATCCCACCTTTCCTTGTATTTGTTTATCATATCCTTGAATTAGATTGATAATCTGTTCATATTTATTAAGGGAATCTTTATACGATTTCGATTCTAAAGCCATTATCCCGTTTTTACTTAAGTCTTCAACATTTCGGATGAGATTTTTGGCTAGCTTAAATCTCTTCTCTAAATCATTCCAATTTTCTTTTTTTTTGTCATCAACTAGTTCAGTGAGAAAGATCTTTGATTTTTCAACTATATCTCCTGCTTTTGCTAAATCCATACGCTTTAGTGAAGTTTTAATATCTTCTTCTAATTGAATTAGCTCTTTTTTTAGTTTTCCTTGTCTTTCCTCGAAAATTCTTCTCTTTTCAATTGCTTCTTCAGTCTTAATTAAAATTGCAGAGTAATTTTCTTCTAGATCTAACTTATTTACGGACTTAACAAGCTCAATAATGCTTTGACAATTTTTTAATGTATCATCTAGAAGATTATTTTTTTGGTTAGATTTTATTTTTTTCTCTAATTCAGCAATTTCTGCTAATTTTTTATTATAAGAGTCTTCAGCTGAATTGATTTCTTTTTCAATATCTTCTAATTTCTTCTTATAATCATGAATTTTTAAATCTTGAACCTTTTTGAGCAACTTACCTAATTCTCTAGTTATTGTGTTAAATTGAAATTTTTCTTTTAATTTAATATATTGATTTATGAAATTATCGCAAACTTTTATAAGCTCAACTTTTTGCTTCGTAGCCTGAATATCAGTTTCAAATCCCTTCCATTTTAATTTAACATCTTCATTAATGAGATTCACAAAAAGTCCTTTCCCTCTTTCCATTAAGTTGAGTGCTGCTTCGATTTCGAGATTTTTCAATGCTAGAAAAAGGTCGTTCTCTAACTTATTTAGTGCTTTTATTAATCGATCTTGTTCTTTTTTCCATATTTTCTTTTCTCTTGATAATAAATCCTTAACTATAGGTATTAGAGATAAATCGTATGTAGTACTGAAACTCTTTTCAAATTCTTCCACCAATTGATGTGCTTTTAAGAACTCTTTTGCTTCAATTAATTTAAAAAATTCTTTATCAACGGTTGATCCTTTTTCTGAAATTTCATCAATTATTTTCTTGTCTTCATTTTTTGACTTAATATCAGTTATTAACCTTTTTTGTTCTGTTAAAACAGCATCATCCTCGATTTGGTTCGCTAAAACAATGATCTCTTCTGATGTTTTAATAGCATTGGCATAGTCTTCTGAATCAATAAGACCTTCTAATTTAGATCTTAAGGTTTTTATTTTCCTTAAGGTAGGTAACATTACTTTTTCTTGGTAATCAATGATTTTATACAGTTCTTCTTTGGTTATATTTAAATTCTTAAAAAATTCAAATGGCTCATCTCTCATTTCAAATGTAAAATTACGAATAATACGGAAATCAGGAAATTCTTCTTTTACTAATACTCTGATATTTGAAATATGATTTTTTAAGGCTTGAGTCGCATTGCTTCCTATCCAGATATACATGGTTTTCTTTTGGGACATGTAAATAGCTAAGATATTTACAATTGTAAAAACATCTTTTATATTTTGATAAGAAATCTCATCGAAAGACCCATCAAAATTGAGTTTAAATATTTTTAATCCTGTTTCAGACATAAAAAACTCAACAAAGTACTTTGTAATAAAATAGTTTAAAAATATACATTTAAACATTTACAAATAGAAAGGCTAAACTAATAACACATAGAACTAACTTTAACTTTTTATAAAATAGAATTTTAAAGATATTATGCCAATTATTTCAATTGAAATTGATGGGAAGGCTAAAACTCCAAATATCGATCCTTCGTGTTGGATTTCTGAATCTACATGGATTATTGGTGATGTTACATTGGGTCCAGATAATGTTGTTTACCAAGGAGTAATAATGCGCGGGGATTTTGCGAAGGTTGAGATCGGGGCTAAAAATGTGTTTCAAGATGCTTGTATTATAAATACTGCTGAAGGATTTAAAACTATCATTGGAGATAATAATTTAATAGGTTTTGGTGCTATTGTTCACGGCGCAACAGTTAAAAATAATACTGTTATAGGTATACAATCAGTATTGATGATAACAGTGACCGTTGAAGATGATGCCATGGTTGGAGCCACCTCTTTTGTTGGCATGGGAAAAAATGTTCCAGCCAGACAAAAGTGGATTGGGCGCGAACTAAAAGGGGAAAATACTCAGGGAAAAGTGTGGGAGCTCGGAAGGCAATTTTGGCGCAAGATGGGGCTTGCTATGAAAAATCAAAAACAAAATCCTTAACTTTTTTTCTCTTTTTTATTTAATCCAATTATAGAATATCTGGATGCTGGTACTCATACAGCGAGGTATTTTCATTTAGACCAAACTTTTTTTTATAACAAGGTAAAAGAAAAATGTTAATTCTTTAACATCTTTCTTAAGACAGTATGTAATATTCCACCATTTTGATAATACTCAATATCAACCGCACTATCAAGGCGTACTAATGCTTTAAATTTTGTTTCTTCACCATAACTTTTTCTAGCTGTAACTTCCACTTCAGAGAAGGGTTTAATATCTTTAATTCCAACAATATCAAACACTTCAGTTCCATCTATGCCCAAAGATTCAGTATTCTCACTTCCTATGAATTGTAACGGCAAAACACCCATCCCTACAAGATTACTTCTATGAATCCTTTCAAATGATTCTGCAATAACAGCTTTAACACCTAAAAGTTGTGTACCTTTCGCTGCCCAATCCCGAGAACTTCCCATACCATAATCTTTCCCAGCCAGAACAATTAATGGAATATCTTTTGAAATATAATCCATTGCAGCATTATATAATGGAACAATCTCATCAGAAAGAAAATCCTTTGTCCATCCCCCTTCTTTCTCAACCAATTTATTCCTTATTCGAATATTACCGAATGTACCTCGTATCATAACCTCGTGGTTTCCTCGTCTAGAACCAAATGAGTTAAAATCTTTTGGGTCTACACCCTTCGAAATAAGATATTTTCCCGCAGGCATATCTTCTGGAATAGCTCCTGCAGGTGAAATATGGTCTGTGGTTACTGAAACACCCAGCTTTGCTAAAGCTCTTGAATTCTTTATATCTTCTAAGGAGCGTTTTTCTAAGGGAAAGTCGATAAAATATGGAGGTTCTCTTATATATGTAGAATTTTCATCCCATTGGTATATATCTTCTTTTGGAGGTTTGAGTTCATTCCATAAATCCCATCCTTTAAATATTTCTCCATATTCTTTATTGAATAACTTAGGAGTAACAAATTTATTGGTTAACTCAGCTATTTCCTCTGAACTTGGCCATATATCTTTCAAATAAACAGGATTACCATCTTGATCACAGTCTAGTGGATCCTCCTCCATATTTAAAGCTACCGTACCTGCTAAAGCAAAAGCCACAACTAAAGGTGGAGACGCGAGATAATTTGCCTTGGAATGAGGACTGATACGCCCTTCAAAATTTCTATTTCCACTAAGAACTGATGTTGCAATCAAATCATTATTATTAATATCCATTACAAATTCATCTTTCAAAGGCCCACTATTTCCAATACAAGTAGTACAGCCATAACCTACCAAATTAAAGCCCAATTCTTCCAAATATTGCATTAATCCTGCATCCTTTAAATAATCAATAACAACTCGAGATCCCGGGGCAAAGCTTGTTTTTACATAACTTTTAACTTTTAAGCCTTTTTCAAGAGCATTTCTTGCTAAAAGTCCAGCCCCAATCATGACAGATGGATTCGATGTATTAGTACAAGAAGTAATTGCAGCTATAACAACAGAACCATGATTTAAATCCTTTCCATTAGAAATTTTCTCAAGATCTTCTTTTTTGTCGAATACTCTTTTCATATCATTAATAAAAGCACGTTTCATCTCCTTTAAGGGAATTCGATCTTGAGGTCGTTTTGGACCCGCTAGACTTGGATTAATATCACTTAAATTTATTTCCAAATTTTCACTATAATCTGGTATAGGGGCATTTTCTGTATAGAAAAGTCCTACTCTTTTTGCGTATTGTTCTACAAAATCTACATGTTCTTTTTTTCTTCCACTATCCATCAAATATTTCAGTGTTTCTTCAGTAATAGGGAAAAATCCCATTGTAGCTCCATATTCTGGAGTCATATTTGCTATTGTTGCTCGATCAGCAAGACAAAGTTTTTTTAAACCAGGACCATAGAATTCTACGAATTTTCCTACAACACCATGATTTCTAAGAATTTGAGTGATATTTAAAACAATATCAGTTGCAGTTATTCCTTCTTTAATTTCCCCTATTAGTTTTACTCCCACAACTTTTGGTATATTCATATAATAAGGTTGACCTAAAATTACAGCTTCGGCTTCTATACCACCTACACCCCATCCTAGGACCGATAAACCATTTATCATTGTAGTATGAGAATCAGTTCCAACCAAGGTGTCAGGAAATCCTATTAGTTCGCCATTTTCTTCTCTAACGTGAATCACTGAAGCCAAATATTCTAAATTAATTTGATGGCAAATTCCTCGACTCGTAGGTACTACTCTAAAGTTGTGAAAAACTTCTTGTGCCCATTTTAATAGTGCATATCGCTCACGATTGCGCTCCATCTCTTTTTTTTCATTTAATTTTATAGCATCTTTAGTCCCATAATAGTCAACTTGTATGGAGTGATCAATAACTAAATCTACAGGAATTAATGGGTTAATTTTAGATGGGTCTCCGCCTGCTCTTTTTATGGCTGATCTTAAAGCTGCTAAATCTACTACTGAGGGAACTCCGGTAAAATCTTGAAGAAGTACTCTCGATGGAATAAAGGGAACCTCGCTCATGATTTTGCTTTTACAATCCCATTGACAAAGCGAAAGCAAGTGGTCTGTTTTAACCCGCTTACCATCTAAATTTCTTAAAAAATTTTCAAGTAAAATCCTATGAGAATAGGGTAATTTGTTTGGATCTCCTAAATCTAAATCTTTTAATCTTTGAATATTAAAAATTGAAATATTTCCTAGTTTTGATTTGATTATTTCTTTAACTTTTGATTTAATTTCTGCTTCATCCATTCTTTTCACTTTATCAGTTATGCATTATCTCTTCTCAATACCAATATAATTCTTATCTAGGTCGCCCACATATCGAAGTCGTGGTCTGATCAGTTTATTGTCGGAAAGCTGCTCTATGGCATGAGCTACCCACCCAGCACTTCTAGAAGCAGCGAACAAAGGTGTAAATAATGCTGTAGGTATTCCTAATGCATGTAAGGCACCAGCAGAATATAGATCGACGTTTGGATAAATATTTTTATTTTTGATCATAAAATCTGTAAGTATTTCTGTCATTTCAAAAATATTATCTATATCACCTTTATGTTCTTCATGTTGTAAATCTGGAATCTTCTCCACGATTTCATGATTATTCCATAATTCCCGAGATATTTCACGCAAAATTTTAGCACGGGGATCCCATGTCTTATAAACTCGGTGCCCAAAACCCATTATCTTTTCTTTGTTTTCCAACTTAGATTTTGCCCAAGGGGTTACATTTTCCTTTTTCTTTAATTCTCCTAACATTGAGTTTATTACTCTTTCATTGGCACCCCCATGAAGAGGTCCTCGAAGTGTTCCAATGGCACTTGTTATACCGCTATACATATCTGATAAAGTTGAGACAGTAACCCTACAGGAGAAAGTGCTACTGTTGATCGAGTGATCCATGTGACAAATTAATATTTTATCAAAATAGCGAGTAAATTCATTATTGGGAACCTCTCCTGTCATCATATAATAATAATTACATGCATGAGAGAGGTCTTCTGAAGGTTCTATTAAAGGCAGATTACTCTGAATTCTGTGAGAAAAAGCTAAAACTGTTGGAATTTTCGCGATTATTCTTATACCTTTCCTAATATTTGCTTCTTCTGAAAAGTCATAATCATCTGGGTCATAAAGAGATAATGCGGAAACTGAAGTTCTTAATAACTCTATTCTAGTAGTATTTCTTGGATAGCTTTTTAAAATTGTTAAAATATTATCATGTATATTTCGTTCCTTAATTAATTCATCATTAAAAGCTTCAAATTCTGATTTCGAAGG
>JAHLWJ010000164.1 GCA_019057975.1 Promethearchaeota archaeon
GCTTCGGTTATTTGATATCTTCCCCATTCTTCTTTTTCGATTAATTTTGATCTTAAGAGTAGATCAAGATGATGATTAATCGTAGTACGTTTAACATTTAGGCGATCCAACATAAATGAAAAACTTCGAGGTCCTTTTAAGAGATATCCCAATATTAAAAGACGTTTCGAAGAACCAGCAGCCTTTAAAATAATTGTAATATCTTTATAGGATTCTAATATTATTTCTGAGATATCATCTGGCGAACGCTCGTCTTCCATTTTAAAACCTCTAGTAATAAAGGAATATTTGATCTAGACAAAAAAAACTTTATTTATCTAAAAAAATAGTACATTTTTCATATTTGTATATTATTTATAGATTAAAATTTATATTTAAAAATTTCTTAAATTTTACATTCTCAACTTAATTCAAACAATATTAATACATCTACTTATCTATGACGAAACCGAAAAGTTTATATATATATTGAAGAAGATAATAGAATCAATATACTATTTTTTTAGTATATCCTTTATAACAAAAATTTGAAAAAACTGGAGTGTTTTAAAAAACATATTTTTTCAACACTAATTTAATAGAAAAAATTAATATATAAAAAAAAAAAAATATTGGGGAAAAAAAAATGAAAATTGGAAAAAAATTTCCCATTGTTATAGGTTTATTTTTATTTGCGATAATCCCTGTAGCAATGATCCCTGTCACAGTAGCCGATGGGCCCTCTACCTCAGCAATCACCGGTATTCCCGATCAGCGAACTACAGACTCACCTCGTCATCAAACTATGTGGATGGCAGGAAGTTATAATGGTGCAGGTAATTTTATACCATGGAGTACTGGTTTACACCCAGGCACAGATGCAGGAATGTATGAAACCTTATTTGGGAGAAATACTTTAGCCGAAGTGGATGTTCCATGTATAGGTATTAGCTACTCATGGGGCGTAACAGGTGAAAATATAACCATTGAGCTAAATCCTAATGCTAAATGGTCTGATGGTGAAACAATTGATGCTTCTGATGTAGCATATAGTTTTGAACTTGCTGGAAAACAAGCTAGATATGTAACTGATTTTGCATTAAGATTTGAAGATTTTGTTGCAGTAGATAATGATACAGTTCGATTTGATATGAATCCTGGTTTTGAATCTAGTCGACAAGTCGAAGTTTGGATAAAAGGTAATATTCCAATTGTACCTGAACATATTTGGACAACAATTGAAGCTGAAGAAAGTGATGCGGGTGATTTCTCAATTGCAGCCTTTCAATATGATTGGTTTGATGGAGCAGATACACCAGACGAATGGAAAGTAATTTCTGGTCCTTATGCTCCTGTCTATCGAAATGCAATGGAGACAACTTGTATATATCAGTATAGAGGAGAAGATTGGTGGGGTCATGATATTCTTTACACAGATCTCCCAAATTATTCACCAGACCAAAGAGATAATGCTGGCAGTGAAGGTGGTATTCCTAAATATTTGGCATCTAACGCATTTTGGGATAATCCCGCACAAGATCTTGCCTTTATTGAAGGAACAATAGATTTATTTGCTGGTTATTATGCCAACATCTGGGAAGTTTGGGAAAACGCTAAGGAAGGTAGCTCCCAATCATATGTTACTACTTGGTATGGTCATAATTCTCCTTACCAATTAGCAGCAAGTGCTCTTATAAATCTTGTTCCTAATCATCTTCTTGCAGATTCACCTTTAGGTATAGCAAAATTCAGAGAAGCCTTAGCATATGCTATTAATTATGCCCCTATTCCAGGTGATGCCGCTTCGGGATATTGGACACAAGCTAAACCTGGATGGCTCGATGATAATAGTATATTACATGTGCCCTATTATAATGCATCTATTACCGCAAAATACCAAAAATCTTTGAATGTTACCAAAGCTAAACATATATTAGGAAACATTACTGGTATGACAGGTTCTGTAGCTACCGGATGGATATATAATGGAGATCCTGTTGGACCTTACACGGCAATTACTCCTACTGGTTGGACTGATACTACTGCATTTACAACCTATGTAACAGCAGATATAAAAGCGAATTTAGGTATCGAAATAACAGTTTCGGAAGTTGAATATGGAACTGTTTATCAAGATAAAATAGCTAATCAAGACTTTGAGTTTGCTATGGGTTGTGTTGGAAATCGGTTAGCAGATCCTCCTGCAAGATTTCTTGATTATCCGAGAGGAGAACACTTATGGAATAAAAACCAAAGCAGCTGGGATAACGATGAATTTAATGACTTATGGAATTTATTAGATGCTGCACCAGAAACAGAATATGCACAACATCTCGATAGAATGCAAGAAATTTTAGCTCAAGAAGTTCCAGAAATTCCTGGTTTTGTTAATGGATATTGGTATGCTGTTAATGAATATCTATGGACAGGCTGGGCTACTGAAGATAATGACTTCCAACAATTAATTACCTCTTGGACAGATGATCAATTCGTCATGAAAACAAGATTAATGCTGAACTTAGTAAACACTGGCAGAAAACCATCAGCAGAAGTGATTCCATGGTTTGGTTTAGAAATCTTTGTATTGCTTGGGATTATTTCTATTACAATTCTAACTGGTTTTAGATTAAAAAGAAAGAGGTAATAGATAAAAGCATATATAATTTTAAAAATAAATAACTTTTTTTTCTTTTATTATTACGATTAAATATTTAAATCATTAAGGAAACTATAAAATACAAACAAACTTCTTTACTCTGATACTATAATGAAGCTAACAGAAATGGGAATAATAGAGAAAAAAGAAAATGAAGAACAGGATTCTTTTTCTGAATCAAGCGAAAAACAAAGTACTTTTAAAAAATTCATTTCAAATTCCTTTCTACATATGGCTATAAAAAAAGGAATTTTCTATTTTGTTGTATTTTTCATCGCACTCACATTGGCTTTTCTGATACCCAGACTGGTAGAGGGGAATATTTTAGAATATATTTATCAAAGACCACAAG
Organism: Promethearchaeota archaeon; assembly: GCA_019057975.1. The sequence continues at coordinate 2,988 of JAHLWJ010000164.1, forward strand.
GAACCCCTCAGGCAGTGTGGGATGAAGAGATAAAGCAGTTGGAAGAGTATTTAGGGTTAAATTATCCTCTTCATATTCAATATATTAATTTCTTAAGAAGTTTCTTTTTTGAATTTGATTTAGGATATTCTACGTTATTTAGGCTTGAACCGGTAATAAATATAGTTGAAAGAACACTTCCCTATACTTTAATGTTAGTTGTTCCAGTTTTATTAATTACTTTTTTCATTGGAAATTGGATTGGAGCCCGTGCGGGGTATTCTGGAAAAAGAAAAGATAAAATCGCTTATTATGTGTTTATAGTATTACAAACAGCACCTTTTTTTTGGTTGGGCTATGTATTTGTGGATTTGTTTATTGTTGAATTAAACTGGTTCCCTTATGGAGGAACTGTACCGCCATGGGCATGGGACTGGAATGCAATATCTACAATATTTGATCATTTCTGGTTACCTTTTGTAGTTTTAATCCTTACAAATATTGGAGGATGGTCTACTGGAGCATATTCACTTATGACTTTTGAAAAAGGTGAGGATTATTTAGCATATGCAAATAAATTAGGATTTAGAGATAAAACAATGCGTAAATATGCGTTTCGTAATAGTATGTTGCCACAATTTACTGGATTAAATTTACGTTTTAATGGATTAATTGGGGCAACATTGATTACGGAAGTAATATTTAATTTTCCTGGTTTAGGGGCTACAATGCTTCTAGCTTTTAAAAATCATGATTATAATTTAATTATTGGAACTTTTATAATAACTATTATAATAGTAGTTGTGGGAAATTATTTAATAGACATGTGTTATGCCGTACTTGATCCCAGAATACGAGTTGGAGGTAAAGGTGAATAAAAAATATGACTAAAGAAATGTTATTAGAGACAAAAGGACCAGAATTAGAAGATAGTTCTTTTAAAGAAGTCTTAAAAGAGAAATATCATAATGCTATGGCTCGATATAAAGCTCAATTAATTTTGCTATTTGTTTTTTTGGTTGTAATATTGATAATTGTAATTTTAACATATATTCCTCCCTTTAATGAACCTGAGAAAGTTTATTGGGTAGAAGGTAGCAGAGATAATTTTAGGGATCCAACATTCAAACATCTTTTAGGGACTGATCAACATGGAAGGGATTACTTAACTCGTCTATTGCATGCTATTAGAAATTCTTTAGTATTTGGTTTTATCACTGGTTTACTATGTACTGGAATAGCTGTATTTCTAGGTGTAATTGGACCCTTTAAAGGAGGAGTCACAGATACAACTACTTCCTTTATTACGAATATCGCTTTAGTTTTCCCCCAGATACCTTTTATTTTATTAATGTCGGCTATTTTACAAACTCGTGAATGGTGGGTAACGATGCTAATCATAGGATTATTCACCTGGCCTTGGGCTGCACGTTCTATTAGATCTCAAGTTTTGACATTAAAAGAAAGAAATTATGTAAAAGTTGCAAAAATGTCCGGCTTAAAAGAGTCGAAAATAGCTTTCGTAGAAGTTTTACCTAATGTGCTACCCTATATATTCTTGGCTTTTATTATATTTTTAGGTAATGCTATTATAATTGAAGCAGGAATAGCAATTATTGGATTAGGTCAACAAAATTGGTTAACATTAGGTTTATTATTGAATCACGCAGTAAGTTGGGGTTTGATATATCCTAGAAGACTTTATGCTATGTGGTTGACTCCGGGAATTTGCTTGATATTAATATATTTAGCATTCTTCATAATACACTCAAGTGTAAGTCGGACCTTTGAACAAAGAAAAGCATAAAATATTAAAAAAGAAAGAAAATTAAATATGACAGAAGAAGTAATTAAAATAAAGGATCTTAAGGGCTATTATAGAGGATCATTTGGAGTTGTTCATGCTGTTGATGGAGTATCATTATCTGTTAATAAGGGGGATATAATGGGAATAACAGGTGAATCTGGATGTGGAAAAACGTCTTTAGCAGAATTAATAACAGGAAGACCGATACAGTTATTGCATCATGAGGGAGGGCAAGTTTACGTTAATGATCTTTCAATGTATGAATTAGTTGCAGAGGTTGTAAGAAAAGAAATTCTCTGTAAAGTGATGGGATATGTACCTCAAGCTTCCCAGAATTCATTAAATCCAGTTAAAAAGATTAGAAATTTTATATTAGATGCAATGAGAGAACGCATAGGAACAAAAACTAAAAATAAAGAAAAAGTTTTAAACCAAGTAGCCGAACACTTTAAAAAATTAGGTTTAGAAAAATCAGTTATAGATAAATATCCACATGAACTTAGCGGGGGAATGAAACAACGTGTCGTTGTAGGCATATCTACTCTATGGAATCCACTTATCTTAATTGTAGACGAACCGACAAGCGCATTAGATGTAACTACTCAACAACTTTTGATAAAAACATTAATTAATCTGAAGAAAGCAGGAATTGTTGAGACAATATTATTTATCTCTCATGATCTTCCCACTCTAGCACAAATATGCAATTTATGCATAATAATGTATGCCGGAAAAATTGTTGAAAAAGCAAGTATGGATGATATCATTAGTAATCCTCAACATCCATATACTAAAATGTTGATACGTTCAATAGCATGTTTTAACCCAGATGGATCTGCTGAGACAAACTTAGAGGGAATTCCAGGAAGCCCTCCAGATTTGAAAAAGCCTCCTAAAGGTTGTAGATTTTATCCACGCTGTTCAAGTAGTTTAGAAAAATGTAAGGAAAACTATCCCCCATTTTTCATTCCAAGAACAGAGAGTAATCAAGTAGCATGCTGGTTATATGAGGAGGTTGGTGATTAATAATGAAGAAGGAAATACTAAAAATTCAAAATCTTACAAAAAAATATACCTCTGGTCTTATAAGAACCAAAGAGACAATAGCAGTTAAAGATACCTCATTTAATTTATATTATGGAGAGATTATTTCTCTTGTTGGTGAAAGTGGAAGTGGAAAAACAACTATTGCTAATTTAATTTTAAGATTTATTCAACCAACTGAAGGAGAAATATTTTATGATGGGAGAGAAATCCATGATATTCCAACGAAAGATTATTATAAAAATGTTCAAGGGATCTTTCAAGACCCTTATAGTTCCTTTAATTATTTTTATAGAATTGATCATATGTTAAATCAAGCTTTAAAATATAGTCTAAAGGGTATTACCAATAAAAGAAAAGCTCTTGAATCTGCGTTAAGTATTGTTGGGCTTAATAAAGAAGACATTTTAGGAAGATTTCCACACCAAATTTCGGGAGGACAATTACAGCGTGTTTTAACCGCAAGAGCGTTATTGTTTAAACCTAAATTAATAATCGCAGATGAACCAACAAGTATGATTGATTCGAGCTCCCGGGCAGATATTTTAAACCTTTTCAAAGAATTAAAAGAAGGAACAACTTATACGGAAGGTATATCAATAATATTTATTACACATGATATAGGACAAGCGCAATACATATCAGATCGGGTAATAGTTATGAAAGAGGGGATTATCGTAGAGGAAGGTCTAACGGATGACGTTTTTCTCAATCCTCGTCATCCGTACACTCAAAATCTATTAGGGTGTTGTCCAAGCATTTATCGGAAATGGGAATTTGAATAAAGGTAATTAAGTCCCTAAATGCAAATTTAAAATTATATTAAAAGAGTTCAATTAAAACAATGAAATTCTCTCATTCTTTCTATGTTAAACTCTATATAGGTGAATATTTTGAAATATGGATATTTTGATGATGAAAATAAGGAATATGTCATTACAAGACCGGATACTCCTCTTCCATGGATTAATTATATAGGGTGTGAATCGTATTTTGGTATCATCTCTAACACTGCTGGTGGATTTTCTTTTTACAAAGATGCAGGATTGCGCCGTGTAACTCGATATCGTTATAATAATGTTCCTACTGATTTTGGTGGACGTTATATATATATTAGAGATAATCAAACTTCAGAATATTGGTCTCCAACTTGGCAACCTACTCGCCATAAATTAGAAAAATATAACTGTAGACATGGATTAGGATATACCATAATTAGTTCCATTCACAAAAATATTGAAGCGAGAATCCGTTATTTCGTTCCTCTAGGTGATGATCTAGAAATTTGGCAGTTAACTTTAAAAAATCATCGTAAAGATTCAATAGATCTATCAATATTTTCTTGTATCGAATTTTGTTTGTGGAATGCTCACGATGATTCCACAAATTTTCAAAGAAATTTTAATCTTGGAGAAACTGAGGTCGAAAATGGAGTAATTTATCATAAGACTGAATATCGTGAAAGGAGAAATCATTTTGCGTTTTTCGCTTGTTCAGAATCCATTGAAGGATTTGATACACAGAGAAATGATTTTTTGGGCTTATATCGGGGTTGGGATAACCCTCTTGTAGTAGAGGAAGGACAATCATCTGATTCTGTAACCCATGGTTGGGCACCTATAGGTTCTCATCATTTGAAGATTACCCTAGATCCTGGTGAAACACATCAGATTATTTTTCTTCTTGGTTATCATGAAAATGAAGCTAGCCAGAAATTTGATCCCATTGGTTCTCAAAAAATTAATAAAACGACAGTTATGAAGATAATCACTAAATTTTTAAATCCAATAAATGTTAATAATGCTTTTAAAACTCTAAAGATTCATTGGGAAAAATTACTTGGTGCTATGCAAGTCGATACGCCTGACATTCACACTAATAGAATGGTTAATATTTGGAATCCTTATCAATGCGTAATTACATTTAATTTAGCTAGATCTGTTTCACTTTTTGAATCTGGAATTAGTAGAGGGATTGGATTTCGTGATTCTAATCAAGATTTACTTGGATTTATACATATGGGTCCAACAAAAACCCGAGCGCGAATTTTAGATCTAGCATCTACTCAACTTCTAACAGGTGGAGCTTATCATCAATACCAACTGCTAACAAAACGGGGTAACAATGCGATTGGGAGTGGATTTAATGATGATCCACTTTGGTTAGTATTAAGCGTTGCATCATATCTAAAAGAAACAGGCGACTGGAGTATTCTAGATGAGCAACTACCCTATGAGAACAAGTCTGGAACTGAACAACCGCTAATTCACCATTTAAAGAGCAGTCTACAATATATATATGAACGATTAGGTCCACATGGATTACCACTTATCGGTCGAGCAGATTGGAATGATTGTTTAAATTTAAACTGTTTTTCTGAAGTTCCTGGTCAACCTTTCCAAACGACAAAAAATAAGGAGGGAAAAGTAGCTGAATCGATGTTTATAGCTGCTTTATTCGTTAAAGTAACAAAAGAATTTGCCAAAATCCTTCAACAAAGGGGTTTAGTTGATCAGTCGAGGAAGTATCTCGAATGGGCAGAAAAAATGAATTCCACGATTCTGAATTATGGTTGGGATGGAGAGTGGTTTATTCGGGCTTATGATGATTTTGGAAATAAGGTTGGTTCTCATGAATGCGAAGAGGGTCAAATTTATATTGAACCACAAGGATTTTGTATTTTTGCTGGAGTGGGTATAAATGAAGGCTTAGCAGAAAAAGCACTCTATTCTGTGAAGAATAAATTGGCTACACCTCATGGTATCATGCTACTTCAGCCAGCATATTCCAAATATTACTTACATTTGGGTGAAATCACTTCTTATCCCCCAGGATATAAAGAAAATGGTTCAGTATTTTGTCATACAAATCCTTGGATTATGATCGCCGAAACAATGGTTGGAAACGGTGATACTGCTCACGATTACTACAATCTTATTAATCCCTCAGCACGAGAAGCTATTAGTGAAGTTCATCGATGTGAACCATATATTTATGCCCAAATGATCGCTGGAAAAGATGCTCCGACTTTTGGAGAAGCCAAAAACTCTTGGTTAACTGGAACTGCCGCTTGGAATTTTATAGCGATAACAAATTATATCCTTGGCATACGCCCTGTTTACAACGGTCTATTAATTTCACCAATAATCCCTAAAAATTGGTCTGGATTTAAAGCAACTCGCATCTTCCGTAATGTAAAATATCAAATTTCTGTAGAAAGGGTTGGTACTGGTAATAAACCAATAATATATGTAGATGACAAACAAATTGAAGGAAATATCATACCATTACCACCTCAAGGGATTAAAGAAAGATTCATAAAAGTTAAAATCTCCTGAAAGACAATACTGAAGTGAAGTGCTTTTTAACAATATAGATACTTTTATGAAACCAAATCCTTCCTGTTCAATTCCTTATACCATAATATCTGTGAGATGCTTTAAATCTCCAACAAATCCTCTTGCTATGAAGATAGCCCTCGCATCAATCATTAAAGACATTAGATTATATTGATCTTTGTAATTTACTCTTGGTGTTAACTTTGGAAATCAAAACCATTTTTCATTATAACATCTCGATACCAAAGAGCGCTTTTCTTCCATATTCTTTCTTGCGTCTCGAATTCGACTCTAATTATCCCAAAACGTTTTGAATAGCCCCATAACCATTCGAAATTGTCCATCAATGACCAAACAAAATAACCCTTTAAGTCCACACCATTATTTATCGCTCTACTTGCGGCTTCAAAATAACGCTGAAGATAACTCAAGCGATCGTCGTCTTGTACTACTTTA
>JAHLWJ010000165.1 GCA_019057975.1 Promethearchaeota archaeon
TTAAAGAAAAAGACTAAAAAATGAAGATTTAAATTAGATTAGTAAAACTATTTTATTATCCTTATAAGGAATTTTATAAGGAACAATATAAATTTCCTCAGCAAATAAAGAAGAAATAATGAATATAGGAGAGTGGAAACCTTTTTTATAAAAATAAGAAGAAAAAGGAGATGAAAATGAATAAAGAAATTGTTTTATCTCTAATCAATGCCTTGAAAACGCTAAAAAATATAATGATTAACCATAATAAAACATTTAGGGATTACCTAGATGTTCGATCAATGTTTATGATGAATAGAATTCTCTATCAAGGAGAGAGATTTAAAAAAATAACTGAAGATATAAATTTATTAATGAAAAAAGCTCTTCGTCAAAAAGATTTCGAATCATACTTAGAAAATTCAAACAAAATGCTAAGAGATTTATTAAAAAGAGAAGAATCTTTAAATGTGCAAGTCGAAAAAGCTATAGGAGATTTTCAATTAAGTCTTAACGAGTTAAAAGATAGAATATTAGATTTTGATTCTCTCTTGGATGAGATTAATAATTCTTTAAAATAATCTATTTTTTCTTTTTTTTTTATATATTATGATTACTTTCTTTGCCACCTCTTTATCAGATCTAATCTCTTCTCCTCCAGTTTCAGTAAAAATTGAATCGTCATAATAAACCCCCCAATGTCCCCCCCTTAAATCTAAATAACCCTTTTTAGGTATGTTTTCTTTTACGATACTCTTGATTAAATCGATTTTAAAATCATCAATTTCATCAAAATATAATTTATTTGATAAATTGTCTAATGTTTTATCTAAATTTTCATTAACATCTTGAAATTCAGTTTGTAGCATCTCAGTTGAAATTGCAGCCCATCTTTCAGCATTTTCTTCATCACCCTTTATAAATTCAATTATTTCATGTAATTCATCCAATGTTTTTTTATCTGCAGTAAACATTTTCGGCATATATATTACTTTTGAAAAGGTTAATTTTTGATTATCCACTTTATAGGAGGTAAAATTCTGGAAGATCACGGGGAGTATTATGTAATGAGGTCTCCCGAAAGCGATATTCTTTTTGAAGGCATGATAAAAGGAGAAAGGAAAGAATTCCGTAGTATAGAAAATTAGCAAGTTTATAGAACAGTTGCTGTGCAAATCTTTGAACAAGTCTCTAATTTTTTAGGAAATAATTAAATAGAAAAAAAAAAAAGATTTGATGACTTATTATTAAGGATAATAAGTCCATAGAGCATTTATTTGATCAACATACACTCTCCTTTGTCCAAACACCCCGCTTTGCCAATATTCTAGTCCAATTTTATCGAGAACTCTTGTATAATCTAGGGTATAATATTTTTTGTAACCTGGGCTAAAGGTTCCTAATTGTACTGGAGATCCTGTTGTGTAGTATGCCACAAGTTTAAAAGTCCCACTAGCGCCCAATGGATCAGTTGTAGCATCTATTACTACTCGCCTGAAATGGGAATTGCCGAAATCAAATATGATTTCATAACTATTAGCAGTCCAAAACCAAAAACAATTTCCAACGAGATATTGACTATTATCAGTATATGTATCAGAAATAGTACCAGAATAATAGTATCCTAAAGTAATATCATAACTAGATGCGACTACCCATTCGTCTGGAGGTTTTGCGTGTGCTAAGGTAGGTAAAATTCCAAGTATACTAATACTAAAGAGGAGAGTGGTAACAAAGATTAACTTTCTATTTTTAATATTCATATAATTCTGTCCTTTAGTTTTTTTAAATTTTTGTTGGTACGAATTGTTAAATATATCAATTTCATATTTAAATCTTTTGATTTTGTGATCAAACTCAGTATATACAATTATTATCTTTTCTATACTTTTGATCGCTTTTGTCGATAAAGTTAAACAAAATTAGATAGGTAGTCGCGTAATTATGCCAGGAAGCCAAAAAAGAATTCCTAAAAATTCAATTTTTATAATAGTTAAGTTCGACTCGAGAGAGTAAGTAATAGATATGCTAAAAGACGAAGATTACAAAGCTGCCTACTCGAGCATTGCGAACCTCGCCTTGATAAAGGGAGGGGAATGCGAGTACTTCAAGTCTTTTAGAACCCTATAGCTTTAACAATTTTTTTTTATTTATATCTTTTTAAATTAGAATAAGTGTTAAACTTTAGCAAATCTTCTAATTAATTAAGTTTTGCCATAAACCTTTAGCTTTTATGCCGTCCACTTTAAGAGCTTTCGGGAATGCTCTTTCTAAACTCTTTCGATTATATCTTCTCTATTTAATTGCGTCTCTCCACACGAGAATCTCTATTTGCTCCCCTAAATGGGATAATCCCGCGTTCTTGAGGAATAACATTGAACAGAAATGAGCGTGGAGTCGCACCACATTCTTTATATTTCATCGAAGTTTGTAAAAATAATTGAAAATGAATAAGTCCTATAATTTCAGATGGTTAGATTTCAAAATAACAAACATGTATAATAACAACTGCGTTTACTGTGGGGCAAATAACGATCCTACTTCTGCTCAAATTATATATAGACCAAGATTGCCCAGATAATCCAAATATAATAAGAGAACCACTAACAATTAGTCGTTTTGAAATGTTAGAGAAAGTGAAAAAAACATTTCCAGAAGTTTACAATATTTTAACAGCCACTCAGATTAAGAAATTCTTAGACGGGGGTAAAGGGAAAGCTCAAGTGATTGGAGGCTTCAAGGAAAAAATAAAATCAAAAACCTTAAAGCCCCCAAAATTTTAGTAAGGAGTAAGTGGGGGTCAAAGACTCCCTGATTGGAGGTTGAGTTTTCCTATGAAAAATTACTCCTATAGGTTTAGCATCCTATTATTAGAAAATTTATATTTAAATTACTTGTATTTTAATCTTTTTTAATAAAGTAGGTTCTTTTTACGCCATTTTCTTAAGTAGCTACGGAAAAAAGAGGGATTCACGTCTATAGAATTAAGTCTTGAATCATAAATGCCTGTGAGTTTAGCTTGTCTTATTCGATGATAAATCATTAAAAGAAGATAAGACTATAATAATTGTCTATTATTGTATGAATAACAGAGCCTATTATTATAGCAAAATATCATTTAGATATTTCCAAATTATTTTCAATCAATTATTTTTAAAGGATAATATTATCCAGATAACACCATTTCAGGAAAACTATGAGTTTTTAATATTACTTCCAAAGAAATTATTAATAGAATTATATATTTAGATGAATTTAATGAATATTCAAAACCTTCCATATGAAGTAATAGAGAACTTTAAAGAAGAAATAGTTGGATTAATAGAAATCTTAAAAAAGACAAATTATTTACCATTAATTATATAACGTATTAATTAATTTCGCAAGTTTTAAGATTTTTTTTTCCTATTTAAATCATGAAGTTTTTATGATTGATTGAATTAAGTAAAAATAAATGTTTGTGTCCTACAAATTATTATGAGTAATAAAATGAAGTTATTTGAACAACAAGAAAATATTTTTTGCCCTTGGAAGGCTAACAAAAAGGATTTCGAAAATCCCAGGCAAATGAAAGAAAATGCATTAATAATTAATGATGTAGATGAGAAAATTTTTGAAAAAATAAAGAAGAAAGAAGATGGAAATAATGATAAATTTCATCGTTTTTCTTATTATGATTTTTATTCTGAAGACTTAAAACGGTTAAGAAGCTCAAATGGTTTTGAGATTGACAAGAAAATATGGGAGGATTATGGAAAAATATTTAAAAAAGTTGGAAATCTCGAAATAGATGAACATTTAGAGAATATTAATACAAGTTTTAGTAAATTTAGATGTTATATAAGAAAGATTTACGATCCTCCGTATCATAATAGGGTGGTTTTTGATTTAAATCTAACTACTTTTAACTTATGTCTAATTTGTGAGGACTATTTCTATAAAAATGAAAATTTAAAAAAATTAAATAAATCATATGAACCTTTTTATCATGGTCAGGTTGTCACTGAAAATGTAGTTTTAACTAAAGATGAACAAGTTTATTTTTTAAAGAGAAGTGAAAGTTCTAAATATTATCGTGGATATTTTTCTGCTAGTTTTGAAGAAGGTATTGATTTTTATTTGGATTTTATTCTTTCTCGACATGTCTGGGATGAAGAAGATCTAAAAAAGTATAAATTAGATAATATTTTTGTCGTTACTGCTATAAGAGGATATTTGGAAGAATTTCATAATTGTTTTTTAATTGAAGAGAATACATTAATCTTAGATAAAGAATTTTGTTCTAAGATTTTTACTAAATTTGAAAATCATGTTAAAAATTATGTCTATAAAGAAATAGAAAAAGTACAACTAATTGCAACACCGTTACATACAAGCACTTGTGGATTGTGCCCTTTAATCTTAATTAAATTAAAGAAAGAACTTAAAGAGGATGAAATATTGAGGTCGGGTGAGATTACGGAGATAACTAAGAAAAAAATTGGTAGCAGAGCTTTAAGAAATTTCTTTTGGAGAAATATTGAGAAGATGCATCCTACAAATAAGAAAAGAATAGAATTAATTGCTGAATTCTTGGGTAAGAAGGCTAAATTAAAAGAGAAAATTAGAATTCGGTTTATAAATAGTCTTAAAGAAAATTATCAGGCAATTCTAGCAATTACAGTAATTGGTACCTTGATTTTAGCTATATTATCAATCATTTTTCTATGATTAAATTCTAGAGCTAATTATAATTGAAAGAAATCCAAAGGATATTAAGAAAAGAACATTCATTCGTAATAATTTAATACATTATAAATAAGATAATTAAAAATATATTAAAAAAGAATATATCATCCATTCTTATCTTGTTTTATTATTTTCTTATGAAGTAAAAATTTTAGCATTTGTTCTATTTCTGAAGCCTTAGAATTGGAAAAAAGCCATCTTAACTCATATAATTTAGATTTTCTTTCTACTTATATTCAAAATCCGAACAATTCAAGACTTACTAAAAATAACTTGGACCTTTAAATAATAGAGATGGCATAAAAATATGTGTTAAATTTTAACTTCTTTATAATAGGAATAATGATAATACCAATTTTTTGTACGATATTGCTGATATATAATTTAGTTGCGATGGACTTGTTGGTAGAAGTTACTTCATTTGCAGCTTGGTTTTTTGTAGCGGTTATCTATTTAATTTGTTTAAAAGAAGTAAAAACATTTTTGAAAACAAGCCATTTATATGAAATAGAGATTTTGCGTTCTTTAATAAATTTAGGTACAATATTAGTTATTTTACCAGGAATAATCTTGTTTATATTAATCCTAATTCATCTATTTTATGGATGAGGCCCTTTTTTTAATTCTCTTTATCTTTTGACATGCCTTTCAAATTTAAAGATTTACAAAATCAAACTTCAAGGAAGAAGCGTGAAGTTTTTATAAATAAATGGAAGATATAAATTAAAAGAATATAAAGCTATGGGTAAATTATTAGAACGTGTTCTATTAATAGGATTGGGGCTTATCGTATTAAGTATTATAATTAGCGGAGTCTATCCTTTCTTTAACAATATTAAAATCTTTGACAAATTTAAAGACACGGAATTTTATTTAGATATAGATGATTTTGTAAATGACGTCAATGAATGGGTAGAAGAGGCTATAAATAATAAAGAAAATAAAACAGATATAACAATTGAGAAATATTTTTATACGCCTTTCATATTAGAATTAAATGTTTCTGTAGGGGGCAAAATTCTAGAAGATCACGGGGAGTATTATGTAATGAGGTCTCCCGAAAGCGATATTCTTTTTGAAGTCATGATAAAAGGAGAAAGGAAAGAATTCGAATTAAATTTTGATAATAGGGCAAACTTCATTCTAAGAAATTATATTGGTCTTAATCCTAAAGAATACTATCTAAGGATTTATGCGTCCTATTTTGATGTATATTTTAATTGTACCTACAAGAATCCTTTAGTCTGGATAGAGATAAGAGACGGAAAGACGGTTAGAACAGAAAAAGAAGACATTAAAAAAGGGTGGTATTTTTTAAATCAAACGATGAATGCTATTTCGGAATTTCTCAATCATCCTGATAACAATGAAATAATATATAATACATCTATTATTGTTCCTGAAAATATAAAATATGTAAAATTCTGTGGCGACTATTTCGTTTTTGATTATCTCATAAATGAGGAATTAGAAAAATACGGAGGTCGAGGTGAAATTTTTGGACAAACGTTTATTTGCATAAGCTTTGATTTCGAGCTATCTCAACCACAAGAACTTAATTTTAGTATTTATTATTATGATAATAGACTTGCTGTGTTTTATTGGGAAACCCTTGAAGACTTTTTATATTATGTTAATTATTATATTCCGTGGATAGTGAGTCAAGAATAGAGCTAATTCTTTAAAAAAATGTAAAAGTATTGATATGTTTTTATTGAGTATTCTTAAAAAAATCCTGCGACTGTCAGAAATGCCGTGGCAAACGCAATAAAATAAATAATACTAGTTGCTATTAAATAGAAGTAATTTTTTTCAAATTTGATTATTTTTAAAAAATTGTATGTTGTGATAGCATTACATAAAAGAAGTGTAATAAATGTAGAAATTAAGCTAAAAGGATTTATCAAAATAAGGAGTTCTATAAAAGATATGGAGTAAATACTTCCAGTGAAGGAGAAAAGAATTGTAAACAAAGGCATAAATCCATTTATCGTTCCTGAAATTATTGGTATTAGAATTATAAACGAAAAAACTTTTATGCGAACGCCCCTAATTTCGGTATCTAAATCGTCTTCTAATTTTTTATGTCGATTAATAATACTTAAAAGTTCAAATATTTTCTCTGAAGTTAAATAAGCGCTTCTCGATAACATATACTTTATAGTCTCCAAAATAAGACGATATCTTACAGATTTTAAGTCAAATTTAAGTTTATCCATCATTTTAATGAATGGAGCTTTCAATAATACCAAATCTGAGATGTTTTCTTTAAGCACTTCTTCTATTAAATTTTTCTGAAATTTAATTCGATTAAAAGCGTCTATAAAGGCAACTTCGGGAGAAATATTTTGCGAAAGATTGATTGCGAATTGCTCTAAAAAAAGAATAAATTGTTCAAATCTTCTTTTCTCTAATTTAGATCCTTCTACGATTGCGATAAGATGTGTCTTTATTTTTAATAATTTTTTATACATAAAATTTAATAAAAATAGAAAGACAGGAATACAGAAAAGAGATAAGACATAATTAATTTGGCCTGAAAGAAGTATCAAACTTAAAACAAAAGGAAAGCCAAATCCAGCAAAAAAGACTAAAGATAATTTTTCGTCTAAAGTTTTCAAATACACTTTAAATCTATTTTCTAAAGTGTTTTTTTCGTATAAATTAACATCTAATTCTTTGAAATTACTTCTTAGTAATTGGTTCTTATACGTGTTGAAATCTTCTGAAGCTGTTAATATTTTACTCAATTCAGAATTTGGAGAACTTCCTAATTGAACATTATGCATTATTTTTTTAAACAAATTAGATAGGGGGAGATTAAATTCTATCATCAAATCTATAAAGCAAAAATAAGGATCTTCACTCTCTCCTATAGATTTTTGCATGATCGAAAAACACATTTTAATGTAATAAATCAAAGCGTTTAGTTGGTCTTCTTGCTTTCTAATTTTATTATGTAAATACGAATCAAATTTATAAGAAAATAAGGTTGATAACACGCCGGAAATTGTAAATGCTAATATTATATTGTTGAATCCTAAAAATAGCAATAGCACTAACAAACTAAATAACAAAGAAAGAATTAATACAATAAAAGATGCCTTATCAATATCTTCTTTACTAACCCTATATTGAAGATAAACCGATCTATAAGTTTCATTAACCTCTTTAAAGTTTAATTTTGGCGATCTAATATCTCTAAATTTAGAGCAGAATGATATATAAAAATTTGAAAACCCCATTTTTAATGACCTACTAAAACAAAAAGAATCTTAATTCTTTTTTAAAAATAACATTAAAAAACTAATCTGTTTTTAAAAGAACCAAGATTTATGCAAAATTCTAGTCGTTTTTAAAATCATTTCTTTAATCTAATGTAATACGAAAATCTCCAAATAAAAATGATGATTTTAGGTAAAAAAACAAGTGATATTACAAAAAATATGGAAGAACCTTTATATGTAGAATACGATTCTAAAGATATTGAATTCGATTTAAAAAAAATAAGGATATTTTATCTTTTTAATTTAATTAGTTCAATTTACGCTTGTCTTATGATATTGGGATTAACCCTAGAGATTGAAATTCTTTATTTATTTAGTGAAATGCTTCAAATCGTAATATTATTTATAATAAGCCTATATTTAATAAAAAAAGGAAGATTTCAGAAAAAAATAGGAGTTTGTTTAGGGATATTTACTTTTTTTGTTTTAATCTCGAATTTATTGGCCACAAATAAGAATTCCTATAGATTTTCTTCTTTGATGATTAGGGGCCCCAATTTCAATTTTTATGGGATATCAACTTCTTTTGATTATAGCATCATATTCTACTTTTTAATTTTCATGGGTGTTTTTATTTTAATAAATCGTCAAGAATCTACTAATAAGGAGTCTAAAAATGGAAATCTTACCCAAATATTTAAGTTCTTGACTAGTAATCCCTCAACCTATAAAAAATTATTATTACTAATACTCATTTCATCGTTAACATTATGTGAAGAGGTATTCTTCAGATATCTTCTTATAAATTTGATTATTTCATACACTAATTTAGACAAATTATTTACAATTATGTTAGTTAGTTTTATTTTCACTCTTTTACATATATTTAATCATAAAAAGCTTGACAAGAACACAATTATACATTTAAATATATGTTTTTTTTATAGCATTATTTTCTCCATTACAATGATTAGTAATGGATTATTGTTTGCTTGGATACTTCATTATTTTTGGAATTTTTTACTCGTTTTTCAAGTACTCGTAAAAAAATAGTTTTAAAAAATTGTATTGATGATTTTTTTAAATCATATTGGCAATACACTTATAATTATTGGCAATGAATGATCTAAATTTTAGAAATTTTTGGCAATAAATTCAACATTTATCATTTTATTAAATCTTGATAAAAATATAATATTTTAAGAATTTGAACTTATTGAATATTGTATTTCAAATATAGTAATATTCTACAAAAATTCATTCCAAAATGCAAAATTTTTTAAATATTTCAAAAACACTCATTTTTGAAATTTTAAAAACTTGGCAATATAAAAAACCAACTAGTAGAGAAATGACTTTATATGTATTTAAATCTTAAGCTTTAGTGTTAATGAAAAAATAGTCAAGTATATTCAATTTTTACAATCTATCTTAATATTTTTTTATTAATTATTAAACTGCAATACTCTTTGATTTAAATAACTAAAATGTGTAATTATTCATAGTATCATAAAATTTTTTCATATCTTAGAATAATAGGTGATACTTTTTGAATGATATTTATGATTTT
>JAHLWJ010000166.1 GCA_019057975.1 Promethearchaeota archaeon
ATTGAATTTCGATCCTTTTAAAATTGAATTCATCGTATTTTTTTCAAGGGTCATTTTCTCAAATTTGCATTCTTCATATAAAAAGAAAATATTTTCTAATAACCCATTTAAGCCCCCATTTAATATATTGTTAAATATTTTAATTTTATCATATTTTTTTTCAATGGATGCTATAATTTGAAGATCTTTTTGTGAGAAACTGCTAAAAAGTATTCTTGCACAATTTTTAAACCAAACATCTTTATCGGTTGTTTTCAAAAAAAGATATTGATTAATTTCATTTAAAATCGTTTTTTTTAAGCATAAAAATTTATACCTCATATCTTCAATAAAACCAAGTTCTTTATAAGATAATATTTTCGATAATGACACCGTTTTACATTTGTATTTTTTAAATTGATTGGTTTTATTTGAAAAATATTTTTTTACAAAATAATAAGGGTCACTACTTGGATTTTTTAATTTATTAAAATTTTTAATGTAAACCGGTATTTCTATTGGATAGTTCGGGGCTAATTTATAAAAAAGCCAGGCACTGTCAGTAAAATTGTAATCAGGCCAGCCCGTTTCTATTAAAGATTCACTATTATCTTCAATAAACAAAGCAAAATTTTTATATAAGCAAGATAATTCTTTTATTGTAAAATATGGAATAATCCCGTTGTCTTTTTGATAAATTAGGTGTTTATCAGCATAAAATCTGTTAACATCGCCTAAATATTTTTCTTCAAAAAGACCTAATGCGCTTAAAGGTGAGAGATATTTTAGTGATTCTTCAAAATTTGGAGAGAAAAATATATTTGAATCGGCTCCAAAAGTATCGTTGGCAGATAAAATATAATTTTTATCTAAATATCTTTTTCTTTTGGGAGTGATTAATGTTTTTTTTAAGATAAAGCAAATTTTATTGACAAAATATGCTTTATCGTTTTTTTCTTCATTTAATGCAAAATCTGGATTACTAGAATAATATTTTTCGTAAATATTATTAGCTTTCCCTTTAATTATTCCTTCAATATCTTTTTTCAAATTAAATCCCTGATTAAATTTACAAACATTAAATATTATAAACCATTAGGGTTGAAATTCAAAATAAATAAGTTAATTGCTTTATTATCTCAATACTAATCCGATCCCTAATATTCCCTGATTTATCAGAACATTTTTCGCGATATTCCGCGATTTATCGCAACCTGTTTTTTGCTATTTTCTGTTATTTCTAGCAACCTGCAACCGTATTTACCGATTTATCGGTAAATACCAAGAACTACATACTGGAAAGTGTGAAATATATTTAAAAAAAAGAAGGATTTTATAAGCCTTTTGTCGTATTATAGTGATGCAGTAGAAAAATTAGAAAAGATTAGTTTTTTTACTTCCTAGTTGCAATTTAACAAGGTATAATATAAATTATTGAAGCGTGGCAAAAAACCGTCCCCTGACATTGCTGATAGTTATAGTTTAGGAATAACAATTGATTTTTAATGAGGAAATAATTATGAAAAACAACATTACAGTACAAAATATTATCGTACCGGAAGGAAAAATTGTTGATTTTATTGACGGATCTTTTCGCAATGATACGCCAGAAGAATATGTTCGGCAGCAAATTGAAAAAAGTATAGTCAAAGAATATATTTATCCAAAAAATCTTTGTATGGTAGAGTATACCATAAAAATCGGTTCTAGCAGAAAACGAGCTGACATTGTTATTTTTGAAAGTGAAGAAAGACAAAAACAAGAAGATGTAAAGATTATTGTTGAATGCAAACAAGAAAAAATTTCTCCCAATAACAAAAAAGAAGGTCTAGAGCAACTCAAAACTTATATGGCGTCTTGTGTTAATTGCGAGTTTGGCTTGTGGACTAATGGGAAAGACAGATTTGTTTTCAGGAAGATCACCAAGGCTGAAAAAGTAGCTTTTGATGAAATTATTGATTTTCCAAAGCTTGGACAGTCTTTAGCTGAAGCTGAAAAACCAGATATAAAGGACCTGCGTGAAGCTACTGGAGATAATCTCAAATTTACATTTCGAAGATGTCATGATTACATTGCGGGAAATCAAGGACTACAAAAGACGGAAGCTTTTTGGGAACTTTTAAAACTTATCTTCTGTAAAATTTTTGATGAACATTCCGGAAAAATTGATTTTTATGTTACAAGCGAAGAAAGAAAATCGCTTAATGGGCAACTGAAATTAAAAAAACGAATTGATTCAATCTTTGAGCAAGTCCTGCAGGTACCGGAGTATCAAGGTATTTTTAAATCAAATGAAAAAATAGAACTTGAACCTCGCGTTACTGCCTTTATAGTTGCTCAATTGCAGAACTATTCTCTTCTTGAATCTCCTATTGACGTAAAAGGTGCGGCTTATGAAGAAATTGTTGGTGCTAATTTGCGTGGTGATCGTGGAGAATTTTTTACACCAAGAAATATCTGTAATTTGACGTTGAAGATGATAAATCCCAAAGTTCATGAAAAAATTTTGGATCCTGCTTGCGGTACTGGTGGATTTTTAATCATCGCCATGAATCATGTACTTACTCAAATAAAAGAGAGTGTAAAGAAAAGGTGGCGTGATCCACTCAATCCAACCGACAACGAGAGAATGATGTTATTTGAAGAAATTAAAAGATACACTGAAAACAACATTTTTGGTTTTGATTTAAATCCAAATCTTGTAAAAGCAACAAAAATGAATATGGTTATGAATAATGATGGTTCTGGTACTATTTTCCAAGCTAACTCATTGGAACATCCTCACAAGTGGCGTGATGAATTGATAACAAAATTAAAAATAAATGGTGGTATAGATATTGCAAAATTTGATGTTGTAATAACAAATCCGCCATTTGGAACCAAAATTCCTATTGATGATCCAGCAATTTTAGAGCAATTTGAGATTGCTTATATTTGGGAAAAACAAGATGACGGCACTTTCGTAAAATCGGATCGTCTCCAAAAGTCTGTCCCGCCAGAAATTTTATTCATCGAAAGATGTTTGCAACTTCTGAAAGAAGATAGCCGCATGGCAATTGTTCTGCCGGACGCTATTTTAGGAGCACCTGGACTGCAATATGTTCGTTTTTGGCTTTTGCAGAATACTCAAGTTTTATCAAGTATTGATTTAGACAAAGACACTTTCCAGCCAAAAAATGGGACGCAAACTTCGGTTCTCTTTTTACGCAAAAAAACAAATGAGGAAAAACAAACAGAAATATTGTCAAAAAAAATGCGCAGATATCCAGTATTTATGGCAATGGCGGAAAAAATTGGACACGACAAACGAGGTAATACTATTTACAAGCGGGACGAAGAAGGTAATGAAATTATTATTAAGCGCAAAGAAAAAGTAAAAGATGAAGAAAGTGGCAAAATAATCGAAAGAGAAATTGATGTACAGGAAAAAATTGTATATGATGAAACGCCAGACATTGCAAAGTTATTTGTAGAATGGAAAAATGATAAAAAATACAATTTTCCAGAATTCGATTTTTGAGCAATATGATTACTCAATTAGCAAAAAAATATTCTAATATTACATGGACAGAGGTTGATAACCTATTATTATCAAAAGGTGATCTTCGATTAGATGCAAGCTTTTATCATATTGATGGATTGAGGGCAAAAGAAATAATAAACAATTTAAAGGTGCCGAAAAAAACAATAACGGGCACCAATGGAATAGCTTTAGCCTATCATCGTCCAAGATTTAAAAGGATTTTTTTAGAGAAATCTGATTTTCCAATCTATCAGCCAGGCCAAATTTCTGAGGTACATCCTCAGCCCGTAGCTTATATTTCTAAAAAAACCCCGACAGATATTGAAGCTCTGCGCGTAAAAACCGGTCAGATATTACTGACATGTTCTGGAACAACGGGAAAAATAACAATTGTGGGAAGAACGTTAGGTAACAATATTTTTAGCCACGATTTAATTAGAATAACTACATATGACACTGAGTATACCGGTTATTTATATGCATATTTAAAATCTGACCTTGGAAATACAATTTTACTTACAAATAATTACGGTGCGGTTGTTAGCCATATTGAGCCAAAACATCTTGAAAGCATATATATTCCTATATTAGACAAACGTAGCATTCAAAAAATTCATAAAGATATTATTCAGGCTTTTTCATTGCGAGATCAGGCAAATAACTTAATTGATGAATCACAAGAATTATTTTTTAAGCTTCTAGATTTACCAAAAATCTCTGAAGAAGATGTTCAATGTTTAGGAGATGAAAAAGTAAAAGCATGGGAAATAAATGAATTTGGATTTGAAAAAAGATTCGATGGTAGTTTTTATTATCCTCTAGCAGATTTAGCGATTGAGGAACTTAAAGAATCTAAATATCCAATTTCAACATTGGCGGATAGAGAGTTAATTGAAAAAGTCTTTATCCCAGGGAGATTTAAAAGAATTTATGTGAACAAAAAATTTGGTATTCCTTTTCTCTCTGGTAAAAATATTACTCAAATGCAACCGGGGGATTTGAAATATTTAGCACGTTCAAAGACCAAAAATTTGGACAATTACATTATCAAAAAAGACTGGATACTTATTACGTGTTCGGGGACCATAGGTCGTACAGCTCTTGTAACTTCTGAATGGAATGGTCGGACTGCCACACAGCATATTTTGAGAGTTGTGCCAAAAAATATTAATACAGGATATTTGTATGTGTTTTTATCAAGTGATTACGGACAAGTTCAGATAAAAAGATTTATCCACGGCTCGGTTGTTGATGAAATTACTGATAGACAAATTAGCCAAGTTGTTATTTCAATTCCTGATTCAGATATTCAAAAACAAATTGGAGAAAAAGCGCAAAAAGCTTTTGAATTGCGCGACAAATCAAATGAGATTGAAGAAAAATCAATTGAGTTTTTGGAAGAAAAAATCAATGAGTCCACAAATTAATTTTTTATTAAGATCATGAGAATCACTGAAATCACAATTAATCCCAGGAATCCTTCATGGGAGCTACTTGAACATAAGAGTTCGAAAACTACAGATAAGACAAGAGGAAGTTTCGTTTGACATAATAAGTCAAATTTCCTGCAATAAGCAGATTGGATATCGGAGAAGCATGATAGAAAGAGTTGTGAAAACATGACAAACTAAATGTCTCCTTGTCTGATGAGTTCTTTAAGTAATTTTAATATGAACAATTAAAAAAGTAATTATAATGCTCAAATGTGAGTATTATCAATCTTTTTATTTACAATGAAAAAATGTTTTTAGTTTCATTATCGAAATCTTATTCTGGAATGTTTTTTATCTTTTAATAAATTCCTAGAAAGGATTTTTATTATGGCTACCACATCATCCAAAATGGCAATCTTAGATTATTTGTGGGAATGGACAGAATGGTATAGTAGTTGGGCAAAACTTCTTGTAAAAAAAATAATTAGCCTTGAAGACTCTCTGCCCGATGAGCAATTAGTATCTGTTTATGATGAATTTCTAAATAATATTTTTCCATCTGATAAAAAACCTTCTATTGAAATTGAACGACCCAGTTTGACATTTGATACTACCAATTTAAAATTATTATCTATGTCTGAAATAGAAGGGGTCAATAAACTTGCACCTGGTCAGCTCTTAGATTTTAGCAATAATATTACAGTTATTTATGGTGCGAACGCTACTGGAAAATCCGGTTATAGTAGGATATTAAAAACACTTGGGCTTTGTTATCAAAAAGAAAATAAAGTGTTATGTAATGTATATGATACGGGCAAAAAAAGCCAGAAAGCCAAAATAAAATACATGTTGAATAATAAACCTGGTGAATTTATATGGGATGGTGCTTGTCAATCATCTGAACTTCGCTATCTTTCTATTTTTACAAATGATTGCGTGAATATTAGTATAAATCGAAAGCGAGATCTGCTCGTTACTCCCATAGGTTTTCATCTTTTTGGCATTTTATCTAACGATTTAGATAGGCTTGCCAAAATCCATAAAACCAATATTGAAAATTGCGAACAAGAAATAACCTGGATCGAAAACTTACACCAAGGAACAGAGGTGTATGAATTCGTCGCTAATTTAGGCGCTCAATCTTCAGTAGAGAAGTTTAACCATTTAAAAAGCTATACCCCAGATGATGAAAATGACCTTGTTGAACTAACAAAACAAAGGGGCGATTTAAATAAAAAACTTTTAGAAACACAAATTTACCTCCTTTCGAAACAAGTAAATGAACTAGAAAGTGTAAAATTGCAAATCAGAACCATTCAACACAATTTTAAATCAGAAGATTGGACTAACATTATTAATTATGTAAAAAAAATAGATAAATTGAGAAAAAAGGAGCAGAAAGGTCTTGAGAAAATTGCAGAGGAAAGAGGAATAGCTCTGTATAAAACAAAAGAATTTAATGATTTTATCAAAGCAGCTGACAAATATATTCAAAAACTCGACAAGAAAGATTATCCCAAGGATAAAGATGAAACTTGTGTATATTGTGGTCAAAAACTTACTGATAACGAGGCTAGAGAACTACTTGCAAATTATAGAATTCTTTTAAGCGACACTACCCAAACTGAAATAAGAGAATATGTAGAATTGCTTAAAGTATTGCGTGAAAAAATAAAAAATATAAATTCTGATATAAAACTATACCATCCATCATTTGGTGAAAATGAAGAAAAAGAACCTATCCAGCCTAAATTCCTTGAACAGTTTTGTAAAAAAATTAATGAATTTAAAAAGCTGGCTGAAACTGAAAAAATAAATATAATCCAAGAAAAAAAATTTAATATAGGTTACGAAAAGATAAAAACAAAAATTGATAAGAAATTAAAATCAATTACATCTATATTGAATAACAAAAATAAAACTCTGATTCGAATTGAACTAAAAGAAGAAGAGATAGATAGTCAAATAAACGAATTACTTGATCGTAAATTGCTAAACAAGAAACAAACTGAAATTGAAAAAAATTTAGCATTACTTAAACGGTCACAGGTCCTGAAATCTAAGTCACATTTATTTAACACGGATTCAGTAAGCAGAAAAACAACCACGGCGAGAAAAAATTTGATTTCTACAAGTTTTGAAAAAATATTTACCGAGGAGTTGAAATTTTTAAGCTGCTCCAATATCAAATTATCGTTGAATTTTGAAACTTCGAAAGCCAAGCCTATTTTAAAACAAGAGATAAAATCACAATATGCTTTAAGTGACATCCTTAGTGAAGGGGAACAGAAATCGATTGCGTTAGCAGAATTTCTTACTGAGGTTCAGCTTGACAATAAGAACAAAGCATCAATTATTTTTGATGACCCGGTAACCAGCTTGGATCATAAAATTATTGACGAATTCACCCGGAGATTGGTTCAGTTATCGAAAGAAAGACAGGTAATCCTATTCACCCATAGCATTATTCTTTTTAACAGCATAAAACAAAAGAGCGATTTACCAAGATTTAAAAATCTCGAATTTAAATACTATGAAACGGAGACAGATTTAAAAAATACGGGCATTCTATACGAAAGTCCAACTTTAAGAGAAGATAACTTTAATAAATATAAAAAGAGCATAAATGAAATTCTTAATTTACCAAAAGAAAAACGTGATAGGAAAGAAAGTGAACTAGCAATAAGTGGATACAATAAACTTAGGCCAGCAATTGAAGTATTTGTTGAGAGTGAGATGCTTTTTAACACTATTAAACGATATCGAAAAAATGTTGCTCTCACTTTACTTGAAAAAATTAATGGTGCCTTAATTGATAAGCATAAGGAACAATTAACAGATATTTTTGAAAAATGTTGTGAGTATATTGAGGCACACAGTAACCCTGAAAAAATTAACCCGACACCCACTTTAATTGAACTAAAAAATGATTTTAATGAACTTTGCCGCATAAGAAACGAATTTGTTAAATAAATAAATTTTTTACTAGTAAATAAACATAATTTAAGTTATTGGAGGAAATTGTTATGTTAACTAAGTGGGAATGCCATATCTTGGATTATTTCTTTGAAAATGGAAATTTCAAAGGAAAATTAGATGATTTGGCAATTGATATTTTCAATAAATATGTAAATTCATTATTTAGTAGAGATAAACATTTTTCAATGAATAATCGCGGAAAAGTAGGAAATAAAATTATAAATTCAATTAATAATTTATCAAAATTGCTAATTATTTATGAAGATGAGGGAATTTTTAAAACTAAAAAACAAATATTAGATAAAATTGGCCAAATTAAGTCTGAAATTTATTATGAACGCTTAAAAGAAATTAATTCTGATTAAACATGAGATTTTATTATGATTAAAATGACCTATTAAATAAATTGATATAAAGATCTATTCCATAATATATTGATAAATGGTCAATTCGATGTTTGAGATTATAAAAAAATATAAAACAACTAATTCTGTTAAAGATTTTATCGGTAAAAATTATAATTATAAAATAGCTATAATTGGTCAAGACCCAAGCATAACCACTAAAAATAATAAGTTGATCAATACAGTTTTAATGCTTGATGATAAAAATTCCCGTTTGTATCAATATATTTCCATAGAAATACTAGGACCTCTTAATTTATCAGTAGACGAGATAATTGCTTTTAATCTTATTCATATTCAATTATCAAGTTCTATTCTCAAAATAACACAACAGCATAAAATTGATTTTTATTCCTTTGTATACCGGCTAGCTGAATATTATTATCCAACCTTTTTAAAGAAACTACACAAATATCAAGCTAAATATATCATTTCTTTAGGCAAACCAGTATTTGAATTTCTAAAGCGAAAGGGAAATTTAAAGATTGGAGCAATTAAAGAAGTGTTTGCACGACCGTTTCCTATTTATATTGACAAAAGAAAGTTTATTCTAATTCCTTGCGTTCACTATAATTCACGATTTCGGATGCCCTATAATATCCAAAAAGAAAAGTTAAAACAGATTACAATTTAAAAATTAGGATGTTTTTATAATTAGAACTCTTTATTTGAAAAAAGTTTTTTTAAAATAAGATATGAAAGTTTAATATTTTAATAATTGTTCGGAGGTATAAAATGAATACCAACCTACTTAAAAAACATATCGATGGTTTTCTGAGAAAGTTCAAAAATAATCCAAAGAAGTTTGTTGATGATCTTCAGGAAAGAAAAGAACTAATATCTTACTACCAAAGCTTTTCAAAAGAAAAGATATTAGATATGGATAAAGATGACATTTATGAATATATATCAAAATTATGGGCTATGTTAATCTGGGGCAATAAACATTATGTGATAGATAAAGTTATTGATGAAAACGGCATAAATAATTTTCGTAAACATTTGGCTGATCTTATTTGGGGCCACAATGAGATTGAAAAACGTTGGGATATTTTTCGCACTGAAATAAAAGGCATGG
>JAHLWJ010000167.1 GCA_019057975.1 Promethearchaeota archaeon
CACAGCCACAAATAATCAATCCAAAGGCAGTTAACCAGAATATAACACTTTCATAATCTTGTTGTTCGAAATTTAATGGAAAACCTTGAACTACCATACTCCTAATCCATGAAAATGTAACCAATGGAATGACAATGGTGGTAACTACATAGATCGTAGAAAAAATAAATCCTTTTACCATATTTTTAACAGATCCCATTTTTTACACCTCTTATGGTAGTCCTCCTACAAGTAAATTAAGTATCCCTATTGTTAACGAATGTAAACCTATTGAATAATCTAAACTGATAGTTAGATTTGCATAAAATTCAATAGCTGGCGGTCCCCTTAACCAATCTACCTCTGTGGTAAAATTTGGAAAAGCACCTACATTAAAATCGCTAAAAACTCCTGTAAAGTTAAAAAATCCTGTTGTTCCTTTTGCGATCGTCCCCAAATTGTGCAATTTGGTGAATATTTGTATCTGTCTTGTTGTATTCACTCCTGGTACAGGATAATCTACATGACTGTAATTTAAAGCAATTTGTATACTAAGTTCAAGATTTTCCATATCAAAGTAACCAGCATTAGTAAGATTAAAAGGTAAAGTAAAATCGATGTTATCTATTGCCAGTGTTACATTGTTTATATCAAGATTGAATTCAGCAGCATCAGGATCTACTCCGATATTATTTTGATCTAAGAGGATTATAAATGCGGATAATCCCCCAAGTATCGATACGATAGTTACGGATATTGTTAGTAAAAAAATAAAAATTCGGAAAATCAGTCTGAAAACACGCGACGGTCTCATTTTTATCGATCTAAATTAGTAATTAAATTATTTTTAGTAGATAAACTAAATTAACTTTTATTAGATTTATTATACTTATAAATTTTATATTTATATTTTTTCACAATATAAGTTAAAAAAATTTGTCATGTTGAAGGTAGATTCGTTTATTTTGACAGATTTATAAAAAAATTTAATTCCTACATGTTATTGTTAACATTCTACCGTATGAACTTTAGGAATGTTTTAGATTATTGAGATATATTTTAATTTAATAATTAGATTATATAGGTTAATTAATTATAATTTTTTATAAAAAATCTAAAAAAAAAATGAACTAATTATGTTAGATTTAGAAAAGATTCACGCACATTCAGTAGATCATGAAGAAGTAGCTAAGAAAATGAATACCTCCATAGAGACTGGTCTAGCTGAAAATGAGGCTCAAAAAAGAATTGAAGAATACGGAAAAAATGAATTGATCAAGGAAAAAGGAAAAACAGCTTTGCAAATTTTCCTCAGCCAATTCAAAGATTTTCTAATATATCTTTTAATGTTTGCTATCGCCATATCAGTTATTATTGGATTATATGAATCATCTAGACCTGGAGCTGAAGCTTGGTCCACGGAATATACCGATGCTGTAGTAATTGCAATAATTTTAATTGTAAATGCGATATTAGGATTTTATCAAGAATATCAAGCAGAAAAATCTTTAGAAAGTTTAAAAAAGTTAGCTCCTCATTTTGCTAAGGTTAGAAGAGGTGGAAGAGTAATAGAAATAGCAGTTGAAGATGTTGTTCCTGGAGATATAGTGTTAATAGAAGAAGGTGACAAATTTCCAGCAGATATTCGGTTATATAAAGGATTTTCACTCTATGTTGATGAGGCGATTCTAACAGGCGAATCAAAACCTGTTAAAAAACAACTGAAACCAGTTGATGAAAAAATGATTCTGGCAGATAGAACTAACCTTGGATATATGAATACAATTATTACAAGAGGAAATGGAGAAGGAATTGTAATTGGAACAGGAATGAAAACAGAAATTGGAAAAATTGCAGAGAGTTTACAAGAAGAAGCCATAGAGCTCAGTCCGTTTCAAAAGGAGGTAAATAGATTCGGAAAACTTCTTGGAATAGCCATTCTGATAATCTGTGCTGCTGTTTTTTTTATTGAATTAATAATATTGTTAGTTACAGAATTCGACTTCGATGAACTTATTGAAGCATTTGAAATATCAATAAGTTTAGCTGTATCCGCCGTCCCAGAGGGGCTTATTGTTGTTATTACGGTTGTTATGAGCATAGGAATGAGGAAGATGGCAGATAGAAATGCTCTAGTAAGAAAATTGACTGCCGTAGAAACTCTCGGAAGGGTAAGTGTTATTTGTTCAGATAAGACAGGTACCTTGACTAAAAATGAAATGACTGTTGTAAAAGTATTTGTGGGAGGTGTGGAATATAATGTTGAAGGTGTTGGATATGCCCTTGAGGGTAAAATTATAAATGAAAAAGGAAAAGTAATCGAAATAAGTGAAAATATTAAAAAATACTTAGAAGTATGCATGTTTTGCAATAATTCAAATGTATCACTAAAAAATGATGGAACGAATGATACTGATGTCGTTGGAGACCCAACAGAAATTTCTATGAAAGTTTTAGCAATGAAAATGGAACTTGACACTCAAGCAGAAAAAGTTGATGAAATTCCTTTTAGTTCTGATAGAAAAATGATGTCTGTTGTAGTTAGAATTGATGGTAAACTATATTCTCTAATAAAGGGGGCACCAGACATTTTATTAAAAAATGCAAGTTATGGCATTTATAATGGAACTGTTAAACCCATCAGTGAAGTCAAAGATATGTTAATGAACAAGAATGAAGAATTTGCTAAAAGTGCTTTACGAGTGTTAGGAGTTGCATATAAGACCCTTAATGAGGGATACAAGGAAGAAGAAATAGAACAGGATTATACTTATCTTGGTTTGGCAGGAATAATTGATCCCGCGAGGGATGAAGTAAAAGATGCAATAGAAGAAGCTAGAATGGCTGGAATTAGAACAATAATGATAACAGGAGATCATAAAATTACGGCAATTGCAATTGCTCATGAAATTGGTTTAACTGAATCTAATGAAGCAATAACAGGAGCAGATTTAGAGGAAATGAACGATGATGTCCTTCGCGAGAGGGTTAAAACAGTAGATATTTTTGCGAGAGTTTCCTCCGAGCATAAGTTAAGAATATTAAGAAGATTAAAAGAATTAGATTTAGTTGTAAGTATGACTGGAGACGGGGTTAACGATGCACCAGCAGTTAAAGGTGCTCATGTTGGTGTTGCGATGGGAATGAAAGGAACTGAAGTAACTCAAGAAGCATCAGATGTGGTTCTAATAGATGATAATTATGCTACTATTGTAAATGCTATAGAAGAAGGCAGAGGAATATTTGAGACGACAAAAGGTTTCTTTCGATACATGCTAAGTACTAATTTTGATGAGATTTTTTTAATTCTTACAGCGTATATTGTAATGAAATTAGTACCTAATATCTTTCTTGCTCTTCCGATTATCCCAATACAAATACTTTGGTTAAACATAGCCACTGATGGAGTACCTGCTATGGTTCTGGGTCTTACACCAACTGATCCAGACGTGATGAAGGATAAACCCCGGAAAGGATTTACATTACTTCCAGAAATTAAAGGTCCAGTACTACTTCTTGGAATTTATACATCTATCACAGATATTTTACTCTATGTACTTCTTTGGACTGTTTTACTTCCAGCTTGGGTAGACGCAGGAATAGATCCACGTTTAACAGCAGTTGATAGCGCATATGCCATATCCTTAGCACAAAGCATACTATTTACTAATTTAGTCATATGTGAATTATTATTTGTTTTTACATGCACTTCCAACATTAAACCGTTTTATTTATTTCCAAATAAGCATTTATTCTGGGCAACAGGACTTTCTCTAGCACTTCAATTATTGATTCTTTTTACTCCAATAGCAATAGCTTTCCATGTTGTACCATTAATCCATCCTTACTACTGGTTAACACTCTTCATTGGTGCTTTTAGCGTCTCGGTTGTAGATGAAATTAGAAAATATCGTATTCGAAAAAAGAGAGGAATGACACTACTGAAAAGAACTTAGTAAATTTTTATTTTCTTTATATTATTAAATTTTATTTTTATATTTTTTATATAAAAAATATAATAGCTTTATTTGAACAACTTCTTTAATTCTTTTTAATTAATTTTAAATCTTTTTTAGAATTTAATTAAATAATTAGAAGTTAGTAGTTCACTAATCTTAAATGAGATTGAGATATTAAAATGAATATTGCTGAAGTCATAAAGGATAAGATTGAATCAAATCAGACTGTTCTAACTGAATTTGAATCTAAAAAATTATTGCAGGAGATTGGTATATCAGTTCCAGTACAAAAATTAACGACTTCTAAAGAAGAAACAATTTCTGCAGCAGAGGAGATCGGGTTTCCCATTGTAATGAAACTTATGGCTGAGGATGTTGTTCATAAATCTGATACGGGAGCTGTAAAACTGAATTTAAAAACAATAGAAGACGTAACCGAAGCTTATGATGACTTAATGAAAATACCTTCTCAAAAGGAAAAACAAATTTCTGTACAGAAAATGGCGGACGAGCCGATAACGGAGCTTATCATTGGCATGACGACAGATCCTCAATTTGGTCCTGCTTTAATGTTTGGAATTGGAGGAATTTTAGTGGAACTCTTAGAAGATGTTAGCTTTAGAATTGCTCCTATAACAGAATATGATGCTAAGGAGATGATAACAGAAATTAAAGGATTCCCGATATTAGATGGATATCGTGGAAAGCCTAAAGCAGATATTGATGCCATTGTAGAAGTGTTAATGAAAATTTCTGATCTTGTTGTCGAACATGAAGAAATTAATGAAATGGATTTAAATCCTGTGTTTATCTACGAAAAAGGCTTAGTTTGTGTGGATGCTAGGATTATCCTAAAAAAAGATTAAGTTTAATTCTAAGAGACCTTCTTAATTATTTATTCTCTATTATTACTTTTAAGAGGATATTAATTGAATTTATATGTGAAAGTTGAAATAAATTCTTTAATTTTCATTAAATATATATTAAGAGATTTTTATGGATTTCTTAATTATATTTTAATTTAGAAAAATTATTTAAGGTCAAATATACAAAGTTATAATAAATATTACTTAATTCTACTTTAAAATTAAAAAACAATAAAATAAATTGATTTCTATGAATAAATCTGAAATAAAAAAAAGAATGAAGGCATTAGGCGTTCTTTTCTTAGTATTGGGAACGTTTACAATATGTTTTAACATAAGTCATAACGATAATACCCCTAATGATACTATAAATAGTGAAGAAATAAATGATGAATCTAATTCTTTTGATATTAAAAATGATTTACTCAAAACAGCAGATTATTCTTCGAGCATTAATGGTATTGGGAGAAATATTAATATTACTTTACATCAATCATTAATAAATACAACAGAGAAAGAATTTTTAAACTTAGATATGGCAAAAACATTTTCAGCAGCTTGTCCTCAAGATGCAAAATTCAATTCATCCTTTACGAATATTACTATAGAAGGGATAAAAGCACCGAACAAAATTTTGATTGTAGAAGATGATTTGGGAAGTTCACCCATGATAGATAATGCAAATAGTCACTATATCTCATTTGAACCGAAAGGAGTAGGTTATATTAACAACATTTCTATAAGATTAAGGAAAGATAGCGCTGGCAATGTCAATTACTCAATATATCTCTATAATGCTACTCAATATAGTTATTATGCACGACCAGATAGTCTTGTTTATGCACAACCAATAGTGCAAAATGAACCAATCACAACCGCACAAGGAGTATGGACTTGGTATAATTTTACTAATATTGATAAAATGTATAATTGTTCAAATACATATAATAATTTATTTTTCTTACGATTATTTGTTACTGATCTTGGGTACATAGATTGTGATGGATCATTTGATACAGGATTTGCCGATTTCGTTAACGAGTCAATAGTATTAGATAGCTCCTTAGCTCTTGTAAATTTAGCTGGCAATACAATAGATGTAGGACTTAAATTAGGTTTGACTCCATTGAATAATACTCCTAATCCTATTGATATAGGTTTAAAAATTAATAATTCTTTAGCCAATAAATATCCAAATGTAAATGGTACAGGATATTGGACTTCTAATGAACAGCTTGTAGGTTCTGGTGGAAAATTAACATTTGAAATCACAGCCGATTGGTGGAATGTCTCATGTAATATCACCAAAGTTCAAATTAATTATACAAAAACTAATTTACAAGCTACTTCAGAGTTCACTGTTAACCATGATATGTATGCTAGTTGGAATGTGTCAATTGGACAAACTATAGATTCTTATGATAGCAGAATTACGAATTTTAGCACTATTAATTTTACTATACCATCGACTTGGGATAAAAATTATATTAAAGCATATAATGGAAGTAGTGATGAAAAAACAGTAAATGCTCCTGAGATAGTACAAAATGGATATAGAGAAGTTCAAGTAAGAGGTGCTGGTAATGGAACAAATTGGTATTTAACAGCTAATTCCACAAATCTTTTGAGTAAAATTAAGTGTTTGGTCAATTCAAAAGATGTAAATCAAGCTAATTATTCCAATGTCCTTTCTTTTAATGCTACATTTCATGAATTCATAAGTAGTGGTGAAATTAATGTGAGTGTGTATAGTCCAATACCTCGTTATTTAAACTATACCAATCTTAATTCATCGCTTCCTTTAGCTAACAACTTTTCAGTAGGTAATTGGAATATTTCTAGTACTAATAATTTAAAATATGGAAAATTTCTGATTCAAGTCTCTTGGATCAACGGTACCGCAGCAGGAATGATAGAACGAAATATTACAATAGTAGCTGATACTCATCTATCCTTGATAGATCCTCCAGATAATAGTAATTTTAAAGATAATGTTAAATTTAATATTACTGTATATTTTGAAGATACTGGTTTCAATAAAGGGATTTCTGGAGATCCTTCTGTTATCATTTCTGAAAATAGTGGGAAATCTTTACCATTAGGTTCAAATGCAACAGCAGGATACTATTTTATAGAGGTTAATACTACTAATTTTGACTGGGGTTGGAATTATATTGAAATTAATGCTTCAAAAATTTATCATAACAATCAGTCAATTGTGTTTTCATTTCAAAAAATAATAAATACTACAATAAAACCAGATAATATTAAGGATTTTGGAGATGTTATAAAAGGCGAAAATAGAATCTACACATTTAATTATTCATCTGCTTTAGGTCTTATTGAAGGAGCAAATATTATACAAGTAGTTTTACCATCTGGATTTGATTGGAATTGGAGCGAAGATGTTGTAACTCCAGGATATTATTCGATTGAACTAAACACTACCAATGTCGATGCTTCTGAGTCTAAATATATTTGCAATTTTAGCATTTCTGCTACAGGAAATGAAACACAGGTTATTTCTTTACAACTTAATGTAGTTATGACTCAGACTTTTATAGATATTCAATCCTGGAATTATACCTTAATAAGGAAGGACCAGCTTAATCAAACAGTTACTTTTTATTTCAATGACACTGATAATAATATAGTTATCACTAGTTTAACTACTGATAGGATAACGGTAACAGATAATCAAACGGGATTACCAAGATCTAAGTGGCTTTATACTACTGCTACACCAGGTCTTTATGAATTGAATATAAGTACATCCGGTTTAAATTCTGGATCGATTAGGTTTTGGATAAATGCAACACTCCCACCAAATTACAACTGGAGTTTAACTTATATTGATTTTTATCTGAGAGGTAATCTTACTCAAATACCTAAGATAACTCTTTCTGATCCCGATGGTCAAGGAAGATTAACTCCCATAGTAAGTAATTATTCAATTTTTGAACAACGTGATTTATATGTGGATTTCAATATAACTGACACAGATTATAATGATAATTTAATTACATCAGCAGTAGATTCCTACTTAATTGAATATATTGAGATAGGAAATTCTTCAAATCAAGGATTTTTAACAAAAACTCTAAGTTTTGATGCTAATTCTAATTCATTTAAAGGTTATATCTCAATTACAGAACTCCCAAAACATGGTGCTTACATTATCACAATTAAAGCTAAAAAAATTAACTACGAAGAAGCTAGTATTAGTTTTAATTTAACAATAAAAGCACGATATAACGTAGTCCTATTAATAGTTTCTAAACCTGATAAGGTAACCGCGGGAGATACATTTAGAATAATCTTTGAAGCGCGATATAATGATGGGACTAATTTGTTACTTTTAATAGATTCAAAAATTAATATTACGCTTATTTTCGATGGTACACCTTCACAAGAAAATTTAATTAAAAGTACTAATAGTACCGGTGGAGTATTTTTTGATATAACTATAGCTAGAAACGTACGTAATATGAGTTTATCTGTTAGATTAGAAGCGGAATACTATCATGTTGAAACTTCATTAGAAATATCAGATATTATAATAAATCCACCGCCTTCAGTAGGCTTAACTTTTGAAGATTTATTACCATCTTTAATAATTGTTGGTGCTGCTGTTGCTGCCGCAGGAGGATCAGTTGCTATATATCGTGGAGTTGTAGTACCCAAGAAACGAGAAAAAACACGTATTCTCACAGAAGTTAAAACTATTTTTGATGATGCAATTAATTTAGAACATGTATTAGTATTATACAAAGGAACGGGGACATGTGTCTTCTTTAAATCATTTGGTTCAGAACAAATTGATCCAGAATTAATTTCAGGATTTATATCTGCTATTAGCAGTTTTGGTAAAGATCTAGTAAGCCAAGAAGAATTGAATGAAATATCATATGGTGATAAAATGCTACTTTTATCTGATGGAGAATTTATAAGAGTTGCTTTAGTATTAAGTAAAAAAGCTTCTTTGATTTTACGTAGAAATTTAATGGAATTCATTCATAGTTTTGAGAGAGTTTACGCAAATAATCTTCCTAATTGGAGAGGACAATTAAATCTTTTCAGAGATGCGGGAAGAATTGTTGATGATATATTGAGTACTTCAATTATTTTACCACATGAAATAACTTATGAACATTCTAATGCTAAAGCTTTAAAGAAACCTCAATCAAGAGATGTATTAAAAATCGCGAATAACTTAATGAAAGATTCAGAAAGAAACTTTTTCTTTATTGCTACCTTATTGAAAGAGGCTACTGAAAAAACAGGTAAAAAAACAGCAGAAATCTTTATGGGGATTAAAGAATTAAGAGATAATAAAATACTGATGCCTATAGAAATATCAACAATCGAGAAAAAAACAATATCTCAACAGGAAATGAATCTTATTAATCAGAAAGTTTCAAGTTTGGTAAATTTATCACCAGAAGAAAGACAAAAATTAGTGAATGATCTAGCTCAATTGGGTCCTGCTGAAAGAGAAGCATATTTTGTTAGTCTCACTGAACAACATGAAAT
>JAHLWJ010000168.1 GCA_019057975.1 Promethearchaeota archaeon
TTACACTGGAAATAGAGTTTATGCTCAGGAGAATGAACAGTTAGAAATAACAGACTTAAAATATCCGATGTATGAATATGCGGACAAAATTGACCAAGTAAATAATACCCAATCAATTGGAATTGCTTTACCTTCAGACACATGGAATGTTACGAAATTTGAACTAAATTTTACCGATATAAAATTAGGAAGAGAGACAAAAGAATTCGAGGTATATGATAGTGGTTTTAAAGTAATTGAAAAATTTGGTAAAGATTATGGATACGGTGTTCAAATCAATATCTCTGAACCTACAACTGTTTATGGTACTTATATTTATGGTTTTAAAAATGAATACGCTGATAAAGTATTAAAAGTTCAAATCAATGGATACAATCCCGTGAAAAATGCTCCTAATGATACAGTTTATGGTAATCCAACCACCCTTAATATAACTAAGAATTTGGGATGGTTTTATCAAAAATTTGAAAATCCAATTAATCTTTCAATTGGAAAATATTTCTTAGTGGTTGATGGTTCAAATATATTTACAGCAGATGATAAATACTATTGGGGATATAATGCTTATGGTCAATTTTCAAATCTACACGTCTCAAGATATGATGGGTATACGTGGAGCGATGGAGTAAAGAATTCCACTCTATTATACAAATTAGTCCAAAACACTGAACAAATATATAATCCCCAAGAAATAAATATGACAATAGAAATCGAAAATACGTATTACAACATCTTGAATGGTATTAATAATGGAACTGGTTATGTTAAAATACCCAAATTAAACTATTCACCTAATACGAATCTTCTACAAATTCCAATTAAAAGCAACATTTCAGTAACACTTAATTTTAGTTATAGCTATTCTTTAAGGATAAAAAATAAATTTGATGCAGATGGCTCTATGATTTTAGAATTAGATCAAGAAATTAAGTGGAGAATTGAACCCTTAATAAGTAGAATAGAGGGTAATTACTCAATTGAATTCTATTATCCCGACAATTGGAATGACATAAAAATATACAGGAATGGTTTGGTTGTTAATTCAGAATTAAATGTTGTGATAAATACAGATGAAAAATATATTTATTTAGAAAGCGATAGTATCATAACTGGGGCAACTTGGTTGATAACAGCATTATCTTCTCAAGAAATATTAGACATAAACTTTCCTATTATAAAATTTGAACCTAATCAAGAACTAAGGTTTTCAATAGAATTACCTCAAGTTAACGGGAATGTTTCTTGGAGGTTGATTGACCCTTGGGATTTAGTAGAATTTTCTGATACAGAAGAGGTTAGTTCGATAATAATGACTTTTTCTTATCCAATTCCAGAAAACCCACACGAAGGAGATTATAAGGTTGTAATTTTTTGGTATAATGATCATAAGGCAAGTGTAGTTTCACAAGACATCAAAATAACTGTTGCATTTACTTTAAACCCTCAGTTTATTATTTTAATTGTAATAATTATAGGGATAGTTTCAACTGTTAGTGCCGGTTCATATATAACGATTAAAAGAGTTAGAAATAAAATTCGGCGAAATAGGAAAAATTTAGTAGGTAAATGTACGGATGTGTTTAGCATGAATTATTTTATGGTTATAGATAAGGAATCTGGACTATGTGTGTATGAAGAAAACTTTTCAGGTAAAAATATCGATTCTGCATTGATTTCTGGATTCTTAGATGCCATACGTTCATTTGGAATCGAACTAATAGGCTCTTATCAACAATCTAAGACAATTAGATTAGAATATAAAGATTCAAAAATACTAATGGTTGAGTTTAAGAATTTTAGGTTGGTATTTATAATGAAAGAGAATCCTTCTAATGATTTTTTAAAATCGATTACTGACTTATCTTATGAAATTGATGAAGAATACGGTCATCTCCTCTCAAATTTTAATAATGATGTTATGCCGTTTAAAGGGATAAAAATCCTTGTAAAAAAGCATTTAAACACCTTATTTTTAGCACCTTTAAGTGTTGTAGAGAATAAAAATATAAAATTAAATTCAGCAGAGAAAAATGAATATAATAGAGCATTGGATTTTATGAAGAAAAATTACCTGGATTATTTTTTTACGAGTTTTTTGTTAAATCAACATGAGTATGAAGCAAGTAAGATAAAAGCTATATTTAATTTAATTGAAAAAAATATATTTCAGCTTTATGATATTGAAAAGGTTAAAATTCCAAAAGCGAATAATGAAATAAATAAAAATTAAAAAGGTTTGAAAATTGGGAGATAAGAATAGCAAAATTCTGATATTAGGCTTGGATAACTGTGGGAAAACTACTATTTTATTGAGTTTAAAAGAAGAAACCAATCTATTATCTTATTTATCTTTAAAACCAACCAGGGGCGTAAACATTGAGCAATTCCAAGAGAACAATTTTAATATATATGTGTGGGATTTTGGAGGTCAAAAAGAATACCGCTCAGATTACATTACAAATTTTGCTAAGTATATAAAAAAAGTAGATGAAATTCTATATATTATTGATGTTCAAGACTATAATAGATATAATCAAGCGTTAAAATACTTAGAGGATATCATAAAGTCTATAGAACAAGAAGAAAAAATTATTGAATTGTCTATATTCTTACACAAATATGATCCAAACTTGAAAAATAAAGCTGAATTTAAAGATATTGACGAAAAAATAAATGTTTTGATAAATAAACAAATTTTTAATTTAATCCCTGCTAAATTTAAGTTTAGAATTTACAGATCCAGCGTATATACATTATTTGAGAAGAATTTAATATTTTCAAATTAAAGGAGTACTATCACGGTAAATATGAGTAATATCAGCAGTATTTATATAATAGATAATAAGGAAACCCCTATTTTCACTTTAGAGATACATAAACAAGGTTCAAATGCAATTAATAAGTCCCTATTATCTCATTTTATTTATTCCTTACAATCTATTGCTTCACAAATGGAAAGCGATGAGGGTCGAGTAATAAAGATTGGTAATGAAAATTATTTTATTATAAAAGATTCAATAATTAATTTTAAGTATATAATCGAATATGGCAATGAGACCACATTTGACCAAATATCCCTAATCTTAAATAAAATTAAACAAAAATTTATTGAAAGTTTTGAGGGCAAATTAGATTTGCCAGTATCAATGAAAATCGAGCTTGTAGCTTCATTAAAAGAGTATATCTTAAACATTATTTAAGATTGAGTTAAGTTAAAAAGGGTATTATGAAAAAGTAAATTTTTTTTTTTTTATTCTTTCACGTATATACCTAAAAAAGATGTTTTACAAAGTTCAATCTTATTTAGAACAAATTGCTGAATCGGGTGCAACTTCTTTTTGAAGCATTTTAAACGCGTTGCTAGATGTTGAAAAGGTTTTTGCATTGTATTTTTCTACCAAGTCTATGAGTTCTTCATCAAAAATTCGCACAAATACCTCAATATGAGGATAACGAGAATTTAGCTTTGATGCTAGATAAAGAGATTCATCGAATTCAGATTCACGTTTCCAGCAAATAAATGCTTGGGTAATTTCATCTAAATTTACATGAGAACGTAGATCACTTAAAAAATAAGCTAATTCATTGATAATATGTAATCGTTCATTGACCACAAATTCAATACCATCATGCTCATCGTCAAAAAGAAAAGCTTCGCGCTCTGGTTGCAGAGAGAGGTTATAAGCAATTCGATGGGTTAAATAATCACGTCCTATCACAATCGCATTACCAGTTTTATCTCTCGTCCATTCTTGGATGCCATCCATCGCCCATTTTGATGTAGAAAATGAAAATGCGTTTAATGGGGTTTGTCTAAGATACTCTTGCACATGATCTTCGAATGCACGGACATATATCGAGCATTCATCATTCATTTTACGAACTTTTTCTGTACAAATTATCGCTATCCTAACGTCATCTATAGTAATAAATACCTCTTTCGCGTTTTTTACATTTGCGAATTCTAGGTTAGTTGTTTCAGTAGGATCTCCAACAACTACTGGTTTTCCAATACTAATTAAATCTTCTACTAATTCATGGTGATCCTCTATAAGACTAAAAGATTCTTTATTTGCGATGCAATATTCTACTATTCTCTCAGAAAGATGTTGATAACCTATAACAACTATATGATTTCGTTGGTGTCGAGCGAGAATTCTACTCGTAATAAGAGGATTATACTTTTGCAACAATTCACCCATGATAAATCCAAAAAAAATCACTTCCAGTAAAATAGGCCATATTAAGGCATAAAACTTGGCTAAATCACCTGCATCCATGGGAGAACGTACCGTTAAGGAATATATGAATATTTCTCCTAAACTATCACCGGATTCTGTAAAAAAGAAAAATAGAAAACCTGCGAACCAAAATAAGAAGAAAAATAAAAACTGCAATCTGTATTGCTTAAGTTTCAAATGGATTTCAATAAAAAAGTTTATTAAACTCATAAAAGAAAATAAGCCATTTCAATATAAAAAACATTTGAAATTCAATCTATTTAAACAAGGTGAGTAATTCAAAAAGTTTTTTTAACCTTACAAGGAAGATTATATTATTAAAGAAATTTAATTAAAATCCAAAGTGATAATTCTATGGTAATTAAGACAAATATAACTGAAATGTTTGGGATAAAACATCCCATAATATCTGCACCAATGGGCCCATTTTATACGACGGAACTAACAGTAGCAGTTTCTGAGGCAGGGGGTCTTGGTGTATTAAGTAATACTGGTTTGATTAGCGAGTATCAAGCAGGAAAAAGTCCTGTTGATATAATGAAAGAAAATATGAAATATGTAGTTGAACACACTGATAAGCCTTTTGGTTTTAACATTTTAGCTTCACGAATAGCCCCCTCTGCTTCTGCTCTTGCTAAAGATATTCCTCAATTCATTATGGAAAATCCAAAAATCAAGGAACAATGTATTTATGCTTTAACTAGTGCGGGATCTTCAAAATTGCTCCCATCATCAAAATCTTTCCAAAAATTAAGAGAGACCTCAAACATTAAACATTTTCATGTAGCTCCTGCTCTATGGCTTGCTGATAAATGTGTTGCTTCAAATGTAGATGGCATGGTAATAACTGGAAACGAAGGTGGAGGTCATCAATCCTATGAGAGAGTCACGTCATTAATTTTACTCCAACAAGTTACACAAAAATATCCAGATATACCTATTGCTGCCTGTGGGGGTTATGCAACTGGTCAAGCGCTCGCAGCTGCTTTATCTATGGGTGCTGGAGCTATTGTAATGGGTTCACGGTTTATAGGATCAAAAGAGAGTGAATTCCATGATGCAATAAAGAGTGTAATTCCTCCTGCTAGAGCACAAGATACAGTTTTGGTAACAGGTGGATTTGGACCAATAAGACTCTGGAAGAACAAATATTCTTTAACCCGTGACCTTGTTGTTTCGAAGGAAGATAAGATGGCTCAAGAGTCTCAAACAAGTCCTGAAGAGTTTGTTGAACAATCGAAAAAATATGAACTTGCTTACAGAGGGAATGTCAATGATGGTGCTGTTCTTTTAGGACAAAGTATTGGGATCATCAACAGCATAGAACGAGTACCGGATATTATTGATGACGTTATTAAAATTGCAGAAAAACGCATAAAAATTGTCTCTGCTTATTTAAAGTAATATGATTTTTTTTAAATTTAGATTCAATATTTTTTTTTAATTTTATATTATGAAATGAAAGGAGTAAAAAAACCGATATGAGTAAATTTCAAGATTTATTAGATAAGCATTTTCATCAGATCTTTAGTAACAATCATTTTTTCTATACAGTAGCATTTCTCCTATCATCTTTAATAATTGCATTATTGAGTTTTATTCCAAGTTCAAGCGTAGGAAATGTGATTCTATTTTTAGCGACAACATTTTCGATGACATTTATTTTTTTAATGTTTGAAGGCCTTATTCCGCAATTGGAGAAGTATCTCTTTTCTCCAGAAAAAAAATTTGATCAGAAGAAGTTAATTTGCTTTTTAATTAACTATTTCATCGCGTTTTTTATTATTCTTGCATACTTCTTAACTAGCACTTCTGATCAATTAATAATCCAATTCCTCGCATGGGATATAGCGTTACCTATTATTTTCATTACTATATATTTCGGGTGGAATCTAATTCAAATATTTTATCTAAGAATTGGCTTTGAAGATGCTTCAGTAAAAGTTAATGAGAAGGTAAATGATAAATTTGGTTCTTCTAAGAAAAAAGAATTAATTGACATTCTCATTCTCATTGTAGCACTGATTATCCCAGTTTTAATCCAATTAGGAACTTTTTTTGGATTTCTACCGGAATTCACACCACAATCAGGAGAACCTACTGAACCCTTAGTTTGGTATGCAGCATCCAATATAATCATAGTTCTGATAATTATTATTACTTCTTGGCGTCTAATCACGCTATTTCACAGAAGTAGAAAATTTGGCTCAAGCAATTCATATTCTTCAATGTTTTATATTCTTCTATGGCTAATAATCTGGTTCAGGACTTTTAGTTTCTTTAGCGCTATGCAAGGTGTAGTTCAAACAACAACAGAATTGGAAATACTAACAAGACTTATCGATATATTACTTATGGTTCTTACAGCATTCTTAGTCTTAAAAAGTCTTGGTGATAAAATTTATGACTCCGTAATTTTTAAACCAAATAATATTGCATTCTTCCTTTTCTCATTCACCCTCTTGTATATCGAGGGACAGATTATCATGATTACCGGCGTAGGTTCACTTACAGGAGTTTTTGCAGATAGAAACCAGATTAATCTCATAAATAATTTTTTGATAATCATCATAACCGTGAGCTTCTACTGGTGGTATTCTGAACATGCCCTTGAAAGAAAAGGATTTATTATTAGAACACGGTTTTATCCCGAAGATGTCGTATCAATAATAAACGACTTTAAGGATTTCTTAGAAACTAAAGATGCTTTAGATACAAATAAAATTGGAGATACTGAAGTACAAGATTTTTTAGATTCAAAAAAAATTCAGATTCAAGTTATAGAACCAATTGAAGATAACCCAGATATTATAGAGGAAGATTCCGGAATTAATACTGAGAATTTAAAACATTATTAGTCTAATAATTCTAAAAGTATTGAAAAAAAATGAGTTTTCCTAAACTTGAAACATAGATAATTTCAAAATTGTATAAACGCCATAAAAACTAATTAAAAGTATTCCTTCCCATCTTTTTAGGCTTTTTTCGGTCCATAGGAAATATAACGCTATAATTAACGCCAAGAATAGAACTGGAATATCAAAAACCAGAATTATCAACGGAACTCTAAAACTAACCAATATTGCTCCTGATCCTGTAGCTAATAAAATATCACATATATTGGAGCCTAAGATATCTCCTACAGCGATTCCAATAGATCCTCTCCTTATAGCAGTTAAATCAGCAACTAGTTCAGGTAAACTTGTACCAAACCCA
This sequence comes from Promethearchaeota archaeon, assembly GCA_019057975.1. The sequence goes on from JAHLWJ010000168.1 coordinate 7,458, forward strand.
ACTATTAAGATTCCAACTACATTTGTGGGAATATTAAATTCATGTGATATATCATGGGCTGCTATTAGTGTGATTTCTGCTGCGAATAATAGTATAAAAAGACCTATTAAGAGAAAACCAATATCTTTAGATGTTGATGATAGTTCATGAGGACTCTCAATTGGTGTAAAACTCACAGTATCTAAGCGTTGTTTTTCCATATAATTATATTTTAGGCTAATTTTTTGTAAACGTCTCTCACTCCAAATTACTAATGATAGATAAGTGAAATATATAATTATCATCAATAGTGCTTCAAATTGTGTAATAATTCCATCAAGGGAGAAAATAAGAAAAATCAATATGGAAATAAAGAGCATAGGCCCTTCTCTTCTCAGTTCCCACTTACTAACGAAAATCGGTTGTGTAGCTGCTAAAATTCCAATGATTAACGTAATTTGAGTCAAAAAAGATCCAACTTTATTTCCAATTACTATTCCATCAATGTTAGGATCAATACCTAAAATCTTATCAAAGGCACCCATTACACTTACAGCTATTTCTGGTAAGCTAGTCCCAATCGATAAAATCGTCAGCCCCACCATTAGATGACTAATATGTAAGCGATCAGCAATATTTTCGAGCCCGATTATCACAAATTTCGCACCAAAATATAACCCTACAAACCCTACTATTAGAAGAAGAATTGCATATCCAAGCATGCCTAGTTAATAAAAATAGAATCACATATAAACTTTAATTTTAGAAATAAATCGTGTTCTACAACTTAAAAACAAGTTAAACTCACAAATTATCAAGAAAGTTTTGAGTAAGTTTTTTATTTATTCTCCTTATGGTTTCTGAAAGTGCAGATGGAGATATTTGAAGCTTTTTAGCGAAATGGGTTAAGGAGATCTTTCTTGGTATCTCAAAATAACCAAATTTATATGCTTTCTTGAGAATCTCTTTCTGTTTCTTAGTCAATATGACTTTTTTTTGATAATAACCAATACTCCGAATGTCTACTTGAATTCCTCGTTTTTCTAGTTCATTTAAAAAGTGGTCAATTTTTTTTCGCTCAGCGATTATATCTACATTCAGTTTAGCATCCTTTACAATTATCGGATATGTAAATAGTAATTCTGTTTTTATTAAAGTATTCAAAACCCAAGGGTCATCTTCTTTAACATTTATTATAATAAAATCATTTCCTGAAAAAAGAATTTGCTGGGAAAGAGCTAATTTATTGTGTTTTAAATCAGAATTAAAATCTTCAATATTTAGCCCTTCTATTTGGAGCAATAAAATCCCTTCATTTCTATCTAAAAGATAATTTGAAAGAATTTTAAAAACTAAATTAGGGTAATTTCTATTTATCTGAGCAAGCCATTTACTTCTTGGAATTGATATTCTTAATTTTACATAGACAACATCTTCGACGCGAAAGGTAACTTCATACTCAAAATGTAAAAACTCGTTAGCTAAGAATGGAAAATTTGTTACAGTTGATATCCAATCGGTGATTTTTAAATATATGTTGAATAAAAAGGTGAGAGGGTACATGGGTAATGTTGTTGCTGAAAAACTTGATCATCTCAGAGATCTCATTGAAGCCGGAAAGATTAAATCAGTTGTTGATAAAGTTTATCCATTGAGCCAGATTACCGAGGCTCATAGACATTATGAAGAAGGTCATCCAAGAGGAAAAATTGTGATAAGCTTGCAAGAGTAATCAGAAATGATAATCAGAATTTCTTCAGAATTAAAATAAAATTTATATCTTTATAACAGGATCAGTAATTTATTTTTTAATGTATAAAAATAAGAATAAGAGAATAATATCAAAAAAAAAAATTAATTCTTCTAATAAG
>JAHLWJ010000169.1 GCA_019057975.1 Promethearchaeota archaeon
TAACATTATCCATGATGAATGTGCTTTTAATGGAACTGCGACAAACAATACTGCCGAGTATCAAGCTATAATTAACGCATTAAAAGTTGCTGAACGATTCTCACGAGGGCACATTCAAGTGTATTCTGATAGCAATTTAGCTGTTCAACAAATCAATAAGAAATGGAAAATCAACTATCCACACTTATCGAAAATGTGCAGCGAAGTCTATAAGCTGTGCGAGAAATACGAAAAGGTGGAGTTTTTTCATGTGGGAAGGAATCATCCCTACATCCAAAAATGCGATAAATTGTGTAATGAACGATTGGATGCTGAAGGATTTAAAAATTAAAATCTCAATTTCAAAAATCTACTCTTTGAATTAAAAATACGAGGCGAAGATTGAAGCCAGGATACTATTGTTAAAATGTCAGAACGATTTAAATGTCCCTGTCTTCTATGAATATGATCAACAAGCTCTCGAATTGTAAGTTGTGTAACAAAATCATATGGGATTTGAGGAAGTTGTGTATAAGTCGCTACAACCTGATATACAGGAAATTTTCTTCCAAAATGATCCATCATATGGATAAAGAAGATATATCCCGCACGTTCTATTTGCTTATGGGGTGTAAATCTCGCAGTTTGCATTGTTTGGGGGCTCCAATTTTTTGTTTCAATAAGAAATATCCCCGTAGGACCAACGACAACATGGTCAATCTTACACGATTTTACATATTCTCCATATTTTTTCCATCTAATCGAACGAGAAAAACTTAACATTACTTCATTTAAAATATAATACGTTTCAGGAAGTTTTCTTAATTCCTTAATAACCGCAGTTTCTCCAATTGCGCCAGCAAAAAATGGTTGATTCTTTTGAATTATATCTTGTGCTTTATGTAACTGGCTAACTTTCTTTTCTACGGACTTTTCAAGATTCTTCTCTCTTAAAATGTGTTTCTTTTCGGTTTTTTTTATTTGTTTGATATCCTTCTTGAACGGTTTATCCAACTTCTTCTCGATAGTTTTATCTATTTTCTTTATCCTTCTTCTTCCTTTTGAGCTTAAAGGGTTTTCCATTAACACTGTTTTTTCTTTAGTCAAAGACTGCTGTAATTCCGATTTCTTCTCTTCTAATCTTTTTCTTAAATTATATTCATCATTTTTTAAGCCTACTATAATTGAATTTAACTTTTTGCGTTCTTCCGCAGTGCTACTTTTTAAGATTTTCGAAAAATTACTTTTAAAATATTGGATATCTTTAAATGAGTTAAAGCCGTCTAATCCTTTCCGTAGTAATCTATCTTTTAAATAATCTTCACTCCCAGAGTGTCCTATAATATTAACATTTTTCGATTTTCTGATCAGTCCCTTTTTTTCTAAAATCCATTTCACAATTAGGAAATCCTGAACTTCAGACTGATTAGAAATAAAAGAGGAAGTAATAGTAGACTTAGGAAACCACTCCTGCTTTCCATCAGTTAAGGAGAGAAATAGTGCTTTTTCTGTCTCTTTTAAAATTGTACCTTTTATCCCTAAAATTCTTGGATCTGTCATTTTCAATGCGTTCTTTTATTACAACTTCTTTAGGAATATTTTAACAAACTTTTTACCGATCTCCTTTATTCCTGTTTTTATAAACTCTCTCTTATCTATTTTCCCTTCTTTATAATCTTGCCACGCGTTTCGAATTTTTTCAAACTCGCTTGCCAAGTGTGTTTTCAAGTATTCCTCAATATCTTCAGTTTTGTCGAATATATCCTCTATATATGAAGTATATTGTGAAATGAGCTCCGTATCGTCCTTTATTTCATGTAAAGCATCCACAGTTTCAAGAGCAATCCCTATCAACGGATTCTCTTCGATAAACGCAATCCCATCTTTTCGAATTTTGGCGTTAATCTGATCTCTAAAAATCAAGTCCTCTACAATCTCTTCTAAATCGTGAAGTTCAATGCCAGTTTTTGATCGGATCTTCGAAAAGGTGATTTCCTCAAAAACAGATGAGGCTTTCTTTATGTATTCAATGGTTTTAGATTTTATTTCTTCATATTCTCTAGTCTTTTCTTTCTTAGCATTCATGTATTTAATAATACTCTGAGCTTTAGCAGGATCGCTAATTCCTGCTTCTATATAAAGCTCCTTGGGAATATGTGTTCCAGTTAAGTTTAATCTCATCAAATTATCGAATTTTTCTAATCCTTGTAAAGATGAAATTGGATTATTTAGTAGGCTCAATTCTTCTAAATATACTAATTCATCTAATCCTTTTATCTCTTTTATGTAGTTATTCGAAAGGTTCAAGTTTCTAAGATAAATAAGATGATCCAAACCTTCTATTTTCTCAATCTCGTTATTACCAAGATGTAAATGTCTTAAATATTTAAATTCTTTCAAACCTGAAATATCAGTTATCCTCTTTATTCCTAGGTTGTTTAAATTTAAACGACCATAATTAAGATCTACTTCAATCTTTTTTCCATTGAATTCTACATATTTTAATCCTTCAGATCGTATTTTTTCATCCAACCATTTATCATTTTGATATTTATCATGTAGTTCAATTATCGTTTCCTTTATTAAATTAAGTTGCTTTATTCCTTTTATATCAATTCCATGACTGGCATTTCTAGTTTCTTCTTTTTCAGTAATCCGGAATTCATAACTATGATCCTTGGAAGTATCCCACCTATATTGCCTATGAAAACTCACATTTTTATTTAAACTAACTTGTTTCTCTTTTTCCTTAAGGTTCTCAATTGAGACTAATTCTTCCATTATCTTTATTGTGTTATCATACTCATTAAGATCAAAATTAATACGACCACCTCTACCATGAATGTACAATTTAGGCTTGTGTTCTGATCTTTCATCTATGCCAATCGTCAGTAGACCATTATTCAGGTTAATTTGATATTTTCCAAAATCCATTTTCCTATCCTCTAAATCAACTTTACTTTTCAAAATTTTTTTGTATCCAGTTATATAAATTTGTTATTCCTTCAGATATTAAACTAACTATTGTTTCACTTACAAGATTACTACCAAATTTATCATAAAAAAGACTTAAATAAAAGTCAACGCTATAGAAACATGTGAATGAGGCGGAAGTTGTTTCGGTAATTTGTGAACATTTACAAAACGAAAATTGGCAATTTTGGATTGACGATCACCCTATACATAGAGATTTACAATTTCAAAAGCACAGATTATTAATCGGTGGCGCTCGACCTGATATTTTTGGAGTAAACGATGTTAAACAAATTTTTGCTGTTGAAGTAAAAGGATTAAAAGATTATAAAAAAGCATTGGGTCAAGCTTTGACTTATAAATCTGGTGTGAACATCTCGTATATTGGGGGAATAAGCTCACTTTTAAATAAAATTTCTAATATTGCTATTTCTTCAGGATTAGGTTTGATCTCTGTGAATGAAATAGATTTAAAAGTAGAAATCACTAATCCCCTCTATAATATATCTCCAATATTTTTAGAAGATATTAAGAACGAACTAACCGTGCTCCAAAATCAGAAAAAGAAAAATAGAAGCTTTTCTTCCTTTGGCCGAACGCATATAATTAATTATTTCGCTCCTATTTTCTTATTCCAAGATAACACTATTAAAACAAAAAAAGAATTAATTCAAAATTTCGAAAAAGTTGGCTGGGCGAATAGAGCTTATAGTGAACTTATAAGTGGAGCAAATACAATCGGCATATTAGATTTAAACGGAAACGATTATAAATTGTCTAAAATTGGTCAATTTTGCTTGGAACATTTTTTAACAATTGGCATAGATTCCATCTCTAAATTACAGGAAATCCTAAATAAAACAAAAAGAAATAAATGTGTATATTCCGAATTCCCATCGCTCGCCAAATTTTTACAGTTGATTTATTTTCAAAATCCGGACTTCAAACAATTTATATCAATCCTTCAAAGTTGTGGTAAGAGAGAAATTACTTCAAGAATTATAATAGATAAATTGGTAATAGACTATCCAAACCTCTTCCTGAATTTTTTTGTGAAACCGACGGCAAAAGATAAAGTTGTCTCCATATTCTTATCTGGAAATAAAGAATTCTTAATGGAAGACTACAAAAGGACAATCTCGGACTTCGGTCAATACAACTTCTTTTTCGCGTTTAAGCGACATATGGTTCATTTAGGGTATTAAGCCAAGAGAATACGACTTTTTATAAAAAAACTGAAGACTTAGATGTGGAAAATGACTTATGGATTTTAGGAGAAGATATTTTGATGTAGACCCTAAAAATATATAAATACCACTCTCTATAAAATTGGCTAAGGTGTATTTGATATGAATTTGAAAGATTGAGATATTAAATTCATCGAATATGGGATTTCCTCTAAAGAATTAAATTTAAATCTTCAAATTTTTCCCCATTGATAGACTCAGAAAATTTTTCAAAAATTCCTTTAGGATCATCAAATTTTTCTTTTTATTTCATATACAAGAGAGATGATATTAATCACGATGTTGATATCGAACTTCTTTTCAATGACGCCATGATTTTCTAGTTTAATAACCGTTATAGGTGCTCTTTTAGGAATTGTTGGAGTGCTCTTTTAGGAGTAATTTCCTAAACCCATCCTACAGGGGCTTTGTTTAAATACCCTCATTGCGAAAACTCCTATGGAATACATACAAAACAATCAAAAATAAGGTGCCCCATCTGTAATGGTATTTCTGAAATCAACTGGTATTCAATAAAGAAATGATTAAAATCCTTTGGTTAGAAGTTTTTGCCAAAAAACAATTATTTTTTGCCTTCTCCCTACTCCATTACAAACTTGGAAAAAAAATCATCTAAGAATCATTACTATTAACGCCAACTTTGTGTTAACCCGATCGAAGAAGATGGCTCTAAACCATTAACTATAGAAGTTAAAAATATTTCTTCTTAATTGAATAAATTTCTTCTCCTAATCTTATCATAAAAAATAAATACTCATTTAAGGATCTCTATCCTATGGATTCCTTTTTAGATATTGACAAAAATATTTATGTATTAGGCACAGATGAAGGTAAAATTTTTCGTATTATTGATAATCAAAAGTATCTGCTCTATGAGGATTTTTATAAATCAGAAGTAAGATCAATTCGAAAGATAAGAGAATCGGATTTAATAATTGCCTTTTCGTCTGGAAATATAATCTTTTTAATTGATTATAGTAATTCTTGTTCTATATTAAAAATTCGTGATGGAGATGGCTCAAAATATGATCGGATATATGATCTTGAAGTATTAAATGATAATACAATATATTTCTCAAGTAATTATGGTAAAATTTATAAATTGTTCGAAGAGAAAAGCAATTGGGTCTCAATTCAAATCGATAAGTTTCATGGATCTAATGCGATTTTTTGTTTAGATAAATTGAAGGATAACATATTTATAACTTGTGATTATGGTGGAGGGGTGGTCATTTGGGAGGTTACGACAAAACAAGAGAAGATTCTCTATCAGATAAATACATTTGGAAACATTCAATGTGTAGCTTGTTCACCTGATATGACTCGTTTAGCAATGGTACATAGAACTGGTATGTTTCTTATTTTTCAAAATAATGGTGAGAGTTTTGATTTGATTTTAGAACATGAATATCCTAATTTTTCTGGTAAAAAGATTCTTTATTCAGATCATGATGATTCCTTCGTTTTTAATACAAAAAAGTCCTTCTTTAAATATACTGAAGGCAGTCTATTTGAATCAAATTTAAGATTTATTGGGAATATTGAAAAAATTCAAGAAAAGATATTTATACTTGATTCAAACAATGAAATTAAGTCTTTAGAAGACATTGATTTTCATGCTGTAGATAAACTTGAAACCTTCAAATTACTAAATGTTGGACTAATAGGACATACTGGGGTTGGAAAATCTACTCTTTGTGATAAATTCGGTGATATTGAAAAAGAGAGTGATCTCTCCTCAACTAGTCATAGAAAACTTTGGATACATAAAGAAGATAATAATAAATATATTTTTTTCAATGACATCGCAGGACAATTAGAACTGATTCCAACTTTAATTCCGAGTTTAAAAAGAAGTGATTTTATATTTGCTTTATTCAAATCGAATGATTCTAAAACATTAGATATCTTAATAGACTATATTCATTTACTAAGAGTAGCGTATAAATTTCATAATAAAATTTTTTTGATAAGAACTTTTTACAATGAAGACAACCTTGAATCTTCGCATTCGGATTTAATTGGTATCGATCAGATTAATGAAATTGTTGAAAAATATAATCTTGAACCCTTAATAAGCATTGATCGAGACAATTTCAACTCATTAGAGCATTTTATTATGCAATTTAGAGATTCAATAAATTGGGAAAAAATAAAAGATTGGATATTGTCAATGCAGCAAAAAGTATTTCTTAATTATTTAAGATTTCATCTCAATAAAGATCTAGAGTTTACTACATTAACCGATATTTGTAATCTTTATGAAGAATTAGATGAAAATGGAAAAAGAGAATTAAATTTAACAGGATTTTATGGTTTTGATCGATCTGCAGTTAAATCACTCCTCTTAAGATACAAAGATAACAATTTGATGGATGTGATAAAAAAAGATGATCTAATATTAATCTTAAATAGTAAACTCTTCAGAAAAATTAAGATAGAATTTTATAAAACAGCAAAAGAAAATATGGGTTTTGTAAATTTAGTAGAAATAAAACAACACCTATCTAATGACTTAGAAGAATATGAAGATCAACACTTATTCGAAGAATATATTACATATTATGATAATGAATTTTTAAATTCAAATACATGGCTTGAAAATAAGAAAAATCAAAGAATTTTTTGGTCCTTAATAAAAAATGAAAATTTAGAAAATGTAAGCAGATTAATTCAAGAATTAAGAGAACTTCCAGATGGAATTCTAGAAAAATTCATACTTGATTTAAGGTTTCAGATAAATCTTTCTCAAAAACAACAGAAATTATGCAATTTAGAGTTGCTAATGGAATTATTAAAAAAAGATCTTATTGCTGAAAAATTATCAAAAACAAGAGGATACTGGAGGAATAAAGAAAAAACTTTTGGGGTATATTATGTATTACATGATAGTGAAGAAAATACATTACTAACTTATTACATATTTTCAAACTCATCAAATCATGAGAACGCTTTATATATTGATAATTACTTTAGATCTTATTTTATTAATATAGGAAACCACTTTTCATATTATAGTAGGAACGCAAGCTATTTTATAAATAACTCCCTTTATGAAAAATATGTTGGAAAAAAAAAAGAATTTTTTAACTCTAATCTAAATTCCCTAACTGTAAAGTATGAAAGATTTCAAGATATTACTGTTAATAAAAAAATTCTCATATTGTTTTCAAATCCAATAGATAATAACCCTCTTAGATCAGAATCAGAAGTGCTAAAAATAAAAGAAATTCTTGAAGAAACTAATTATAATAGAGAAAATTATAAAATTCTTCCTCATTGTTCTATAGAAGGTTTAAAAGAAGCATTATCTGGATATGATATTGATCTTTTTTACTTCTCTGGTCATTCAGATGAAAATTCTATTTTTCTTGAGAACAATTATGGAAAGAAAAATAATTTTGATGCTCTTGAATTTATTGAATTGATTGAGACTACCAATATAAGTGAAATATATCTAAACAGTTGCAAAAGTAGTTATATTCTTGAACTTAAACAAAAACCTAACCTTAAATGTATTGGATATAATCGTGATGTACCTGATTTTCAAGTGAGGAATTTAGGTATAAACTTTTTTAAATTTCAAATAAGATATGGATTTGATTTTTATGAATCTATTGATAAAAGTATAAAATATATTGAGAACCAAGCAGGAATAGGTATATCTTATGTTTATAAATCATAATTTAAGAATAATTTTTTGTAAGAACAAAATTCTTTACCACCGGAGTTACCTTTAATAGATGGAACATATCATAAACTATTATTTAATGTTTCTACCATACAATCTGAGATTACTCATGGTAATTCAAAGACTCTGAATAAACTTATTATTAATATTTATAAAAGTCGGTCTTAATCTTTTTTCATATTTGAAGCGTTTCATGCCTTGAAACTGGTTCTTTACTTATTATGTAAAGGGCAATTTTTATTTTAGGTATAAATATGTATACTTTTCAATATTAATTTCCAAAGGAAAAGGGTGAAAAATATAGATATATGGATATATCAATAGAATGAAGAATTTTTAAGAAAATTATTTGTCCTAGATTTATAATTATAGCAAAATCAATTAAAGATTTTCAAACCATTCCTGATCAAATTCCACTTTTTCAACCATTTTTACTGATACTCCTAGCTCAAGTTCTTTAAGAAGATTCATAACTTGTTCACCATCTATTAGATCTATTAAATCAGCTCCTTCTCGAGCTGCCTCTTCTTTTGCGCCTCTTGTGAATGTACTTGTGGTCAAAAATAAACCTTTATTTGATCTTCCTTGCATTGCTCCTCTAAAATTTCTGATTTTCTCTGCTCCAACAGGATCCTTATACCTTTTGCATTCAAAAATTACAGGAATGCTAACTAAGTTATTAAGACGTAATATTCCCTTACCGTCAAGACCACCGTCTCCACTCTTTTTTGTTATTTCTACTTCCATAAATCCACATTCTCTAAGGATGATTTGAGTAAGCTTTTCAAAATCATAGGGATTCATAGTAATAAGAGTGTTTTTTAATTTCTGCTTCCAATTTAATTCCTTTTCCTCTTCAAATATTTCTTCTATAGGCTCGGGTTCAGAGTTGTCTTCAGTTTTAAACTCATCTTTTAATTTTGCTTTTTTTTCATATTTATTTTTTGCAAATTCTCTATATTCTTTCGCAAGATAATCGTTATCCCAACTAATATTCATTGCTTTTTGTGTTAAAACCCAAACACCTCGTTTTGTATTGCTTAGTAAACTTAAATGTTTTAACATTGTTTTAGCCCATGCTAGCTGGTACTCAAGTTCAGTCCGATAACTTTTATTACTATGTGGATAATCAATAACTTCGTCTGTCAAATTGAGAATATCAACTATTTTCTTATAAATTTCATCAATCCTTCCAGATCCTCCCAGTTTATCAAGTGCTTCTAAAGTAAACTGAAGCAGTTCATATTTTTTTGGACCTTTATAATCTTTTATAAGACTCATATTTTTGATTTTAAATTTTTTTCATTAAATATATAATTTAATCAAATTCTTTAATATAATAATTTTCAATCTTCTCAGCAATCCTTTCAATTTCTTTTATTTCTTGGTAATCAAGAATATCTTCTTCTA